>NZ_SZVK01000040.1:0-41665 GCF_005280595.1 Escherichia sp. MR
AAAGTTTGATGCTCAAAGAATTAAACTTCGTAATGAATTACGTGTTCACTCTTGAGACTTGGTATTCATTTATCGTCCGAGGACGTTAAGAATCCGCATCTTCGAGTGCCCACACAGATTGTCTGATAAATTGTTAAAGAGCAGTTGCGACGCGGCTTTCAGCTCACTGTCGCGAGGTGGCGTATATTACGCTTTCCTCTTTCAGAGTCAACCCTGAATTTCAGGATTTTTCTCTTCGTTGTTACGACCATCTTGTGAAGTGTTTCACGTTGTCGTCTCAACGGAGGCGCATTATAGGGATCCCAATTTTTTGCACAAGTACTTTTTTGATCTTTTTTTCTGTTTGTTCTTTTTTCAGCCTCTTTGCTGCATTCACATGCAAAATGGCGCATTTTTACATAGCAAAACACTTGCGCAAGGCTAATAAAGCACCCAAAGTCATAGATAAATCATTTTTCGTTGAGGTAAGTATGTCAGACACTCTACGCCCATACCGGGATCTTTTTCCACAAATCGGTCAGCGAGTCATGATTGACAGTAGCAGTGTGATTATTGGTGATGTTCGGTTGGCCGATGATGTGGGGATCTGGCCACTTGTTGTAATTCGTGGTGATGTTAATTATGTTCAGATCGGCGCCCGAACCAATATCCAGGATGGCAGCGTCTTACACGTGACCCATAAATCAACGGCTAATCCACAAGGCAATCCGTTAATCGTCGGCGAAGACGTTACGGTTGGACATAAAGTGATGCTCCACGGCTGCACCATTGGCAATCGAGTTTTGGTTGGGATGGGCTCAATTTTACTTGATGGCGCAATAGTAGAAGATGATGTGATGATTGGTGCGGGTAGCCTGGTCCCACAAAATAAACGGCTGGAGAGCGGATATCTGTATCTCGGTAGCCCCGTCAAACAGATCCGCCCGTTAAGTGATGAAGAGAAGGCTGGGTTACGCTATTCCGCGAATAATTACGTCAAATGGAAAGACGAATATCTGGATCAGGGTAACCAGACCCAGCCTTGATCATCTTCACTTTGTTCCTGAATTAAGTTTTCCGCTTCTTCTTCCAGGTCCCAGCGATGCTGACGAAAACTCGCTAACCACTGTTCTGGCGTATCTCCAGTAAAGCGATACGCCAGGCTCTCGCCAGAGATCGCACATGTCAGTTGCATGCCATTCACGAGAGCGGGAAAACATACACATTTTTTATTCTCGTCCCACTCTTCCCTGTCTGGAAACTGGATGGCCTGATTCACACCGACAGCTCCTGTTGCAATTGTTTGATGACCGGTTCTACATCAGGCAGAACGCCATGCCAAAGAAGGAAGGCATGAGCCGCCTGTGCCACCAGCATCCCTAAACCATCAGCATTATGCTTTGAGCCTCGCTGCTCACACCATGCCAGAAAAGGTGTTTTTCCTTTCTGATAGAACATGTCATAACAACAAATACCTGGATGGATGAGCGATGCTGGGATCGCGGGAATATCACCACTGATGCCACTGGATGTTGCATTAATAATGAGATCGAACTCATGACTTTCCAGTTCGTCCATACCCAACGCCTGAATACTGCCAGTATGCGCAAACAATTTAGCCAACTCTTCCGCGCGGGAAACCGTCCGATTAGTGATTGTCACCGCACAGTCCAGGGAAAGAAGTGGCAGTAGTACACCGCGAGATGCCCCGCCAGCGCCAATGAGCAGGATACGTAACCCGGGGCGGATAAAAGAGAGACGTTCCAGATCGCTTAACAAACCTACGCCATCGGTATTGTCACCCAGCAGGCGCCCATCTTCTAACTGCTTGAGGGTATTAACAGCACCAGCCAACGCTGCCCGTTCAGTGAGTTCATCCGCTCTGGCAAAAGCCTCTTCTTTAAAAGGCACCGTCACATTCGCACCTTTACCACCAGCACTAAAGAAAGCGTTCAGTGTGTTGATGAAATCATTGATGGGTGCCAACACGCGCCCATAGGGATGTTCAATATTCAGTTGCTGAGCAAATTGCTGATGAATGAATGGCGATTTGCTGTGGGCTATCGGATTACCAAAAACAGCATAGATTTCCATTATGTTACCCCTGTCGAAACAGTTCACCCGTCAGGGCATCGCGGATTTCTGAAGGATTTAAACGCCCCCCCGTTTCACCAGGCACAACCGGGAACGCCGCGCCAAATTGTGCGCGAACTTCGTCTACTGTCCGGCAAGGTGGCAATCCACTCAAGTTGGCACTAGTAGAAACCAGCGGTTTACCATAAGCCTGGCACAAAGCAATCACCAACGGATGGTCGGTGACTCGTACAGCAAGCGAATCAAAGCGCCCCGTCAACCAGCGCGGTGTTGTCGCAGGCGCGGGAAAGACAAAGGTGACAGGACCTGGCCAGCGGGAAAAAATGGTTTCACGCTGCGCGTCCGTCAGCATGCTGTCATCGATATAAGGTTTGAGCTGCTCGTAATTTGCTGCGATTAAAATCAGCCCCTTATCAACCGGACGCTGTTTTAACTCCAACAGTCGCATCACTGCAGTTTCGCTATCAGGATCGCACCCGACACCGAAAACAGCTTCCGTTGGATAGGCGATGACACGTTCTTCATTGAGGACATCTACCGCAGCCGCGATAGCGTCTCCTTGCAGGTTATTATTCACGTTATTATTCCGCCGAAACCGGCTTTCCACATTGTTTACTGGCACAGAAATGTTTAACACCCTGCGCGGTTTTCTTTTCGATGAGTAGCGGATAGTGACACTCAGGACACTCTCCGGCTATGGGTTTGAAGTTAATAGCAAATTGACACTCCGGGTAGCGATCACAGGAGTGGAATGTTTTGCCATAACGGGAGCGGCGCTGGACCAGATGACCCGTCCGACATTGGGGACATGTAATTGCCGTTTCGTCCGGTTTATCGATAAGTTCAGTATGTTCGCATTCTGGGTAGTTACTGCAGCCAATAAACATACCAAAGCGTCCCTGGCGTAATACCAGATTTGCGCTACATGCAGGGCAAACTTGCCCCTCCAGAACTTTGACGATATGCCCATCCGCTGAAGATTTCAGAGGACGGACGTAGTCACACGCCGGATACTGTGAGCACCCAAGAAACGGACCGTGTTTCCCGGATCGAATAACCAGATCAGCCCCGCACTTTGGGCAGGACTCATTATTACGCACCGTGAACAGTGCTGATTTCGCCATAACAACTTATGCTGAATTAAAGAAATGATTAATGCAGCATACCTTCATTCACTTCAAAGAGTAATTCTTCCATTTGCTGGTACGCATTTTCGCAACCCGGAATATTGAACAACACCATCAGGATCACCCATTTTAGATCTTCCAGGTCGAACTCTGCGGTATCCAGCGCGAGCACTCGCTCTATCACCATTTCACGGGTTTCAAGGTTAAGCACCTGAATTTGCTCAAGGAAAAGCAGAAAACCACGACAGCTGGCATCCAGTCTTTCACACTCTTCCGGGGTATAAATACGCATGGAGAGTGGATCAGAGGCCAGTTGCATTGGCTCTGCCAGTCCTTCCTGATAATCCGCAAGCTTTTCCAGCCAAAGCAGGGCATTGTAGATATCTTCTCGATCAAATCCTGCATCGGTAAGATCCTGTTCAAGTTTGTCTTGATCCACACGCAACTCAGCTTCTGTGTGAATATAGGTTTCAAACAAATACATTAGTACGTCGAACATGGCATGCCCTCCTCAATCGGACATAGCCGCCGGGTACTGCTGCGATCCACCCTGCTAACTCCAGTTCGAGTAGTTGAGTAACTACCTCTGGCACAGGTTGGCCGGCACGTTCAGCGACGACGTCAACAGGTGTTACCTCATCTCCTACGTTAGCCAGGAGCTCAGGAAATGGCAATGCCACGTCTTCCTGATCCGGTGAATAAAATGAATTTTCAGGGGCATCTGGCAACCAGTGCAATCCGTATTGCAAATTTTCCAGGATTTCTTCCGGTTCCGTCACAAGAGTCGCACCTTGTTTTATTAACCAGTGAGGCCCTTCGCTTCCCGGACTCCCTAATGGACCGGGCAAGGCAAAAACTTCTCGCCCCTGTTCAAGCGCACAACGTGCTGTCACCAAAGAACCACTACGTAAAGCAGCTTCTACCACCAGTACACCTTTACTTAGACCACTGATAATGCGATTTCTTCGCGGGAAATTGTAAGACAGTGGCGGAACATCCAGCGGAAATTCGGAAACGATAGCGCCTCCCTGTTCAAGCAGACTAGCGGCGAGTTGAGCATGGCGACGCGGATGGATGGTATTGAGTCCATTTCCCAAGACCGCAATACTAACGCCATTTACCTGTACCGCCGCTTTATGTGCCACACCGTCGATTCCACGCGCCAGCCCACTGGTAATCGTTACGCCACGTGTCGCCAGCGATTCGCAAAATAATCGTCCCCATCGCTCGCCATACCATGAATGAGCACGACTTCCCACGACGGCAAGCTGAAATGATCGCAATGCGGGAAGCCCCCCGGCAACAAACAGAGCACCGGGATAATCAACCGTTGCGAGAAGTTGAGGAGGATAAAATTCGCTATCCGCAGGGATTAAATGATGATTGGGTTGTTCAAGCCAACAAAGTGAGCTTTCAATACTCTTTTGCGGAAATGAAAGAAAGCGTTGTGCCTGCCGCAATGTAAGCCCTGTTTGCTGCAATACAACCGCATCAATATACGACTGTTTTGCCAGCCAGTGAGCGATACGAACCATATCATCACCGTACAAGCTGCTGATGCCCATCAGACGCAGCCAAATTTCTGTATCGACCATCCTTATCTCCCTGCCATAAGCAGCCTTAGCAATCTTTGCGATTGGTCAGTGATGCTGTCAATCAGAGGGGGATTTGTCTAGAATAGAAGAAATAATCTTTCTAACTCCTGAACACATCTCTGGAGATTTATGTCAGTTTTGCAAGTGTTACATATTCCGGACGAGCGGCTTCGCAAAGTTGCTAAACCGGTAGAAGAAGTGAATGCAGAAATTCAGCGTATCGTCGATGATATGTTCGAGACGATGTACGCAGAAGAAGGTATTGGCCTGGCTGCAACCCAGGTTGATATCCATCAACGTATCATTGTTATTGATGTTTCGGAAAACCGTGACGAACGGCTGGTGCTAATCAATCCGGAGCTTTTAGAAAAAAGCGGCGAAACAGGCATTGAAGAAGGTTGCCTGTCGATCCCTGAACAACGTGCTTTAGTGCCACGCGCTGAGAAAGTTAAAATTCGCGCCCTGGACCGCGACGGTAAACCATTTGAACTGGAAGCAGACGGCCTGTTAGCCATCTGTATTCAACATGAGATGGATCACCTGGTTGGCAAACTGTTTATGGATTATCTGTCACCGCTGAAACAACAACGTATTCGTCAGAAAGTTGAAAAACTGGATCGTCTGAAAGCCCGGGCTTAAGGATAAGAACTAACGTGTCAGAATCACTACGTATTATTTTTGCGGGTACACCTGACTTTGCAGCGCGTCATCTTGACGCGCTGTTGTCTTCTGGACATAACGTTGTTGGCGTGTTTACCCAACCCGACCGACCAGCAGGGCGCGGCAAAAAGCTGATGCCAAGTCCGGTCAAAATGCTGGCTGAAGAAAAAGGCTTACCCGTTTTTCAGCCTGTTTCTTTGCGTCCACAAGAAAACCAGCAACTGGTCGCTGACCTGCAAGCTGATGTTATGGTTGTCGTCGCCTATGGGCTGATTCTGCCTAAAGCTGTGCTGGAGATGCCACGTCTCGGCTGTATCAATGTTCATGGTTCACTGCTGCCTCGCTGGCGCGGTGCCGCGCCAATCCAACGTTCGTTATGGGCGGGAGATGCAGAAACCGGCGTGACCATTATGCAAATGGATGTCGGTTTGGACACTGGCGATATGCTTTATAAACTCTCCTGCCCGATCACTGCAGAAGATACCAGTGGTACGCTGTACGACAAGCTGGCAGAGCTTGGCCCACAAGGGCTTATCACCACGTTGAAACAACTGGCAGACGGGACGGCGAAACCAGAAGTTCAGGACGAAACTCTTGTCACTTACGCTGAAAAGCTAAGTAAAGAAGAAGCACGTATTGACTGGTCACTTTCGGCAGCACAGCTTGAACGCTGCATTCGCGCTTTCAATCCATGGCCGATGAGCTGGCTGGAAATTGAAGGACAGCCGGTTAAGGTCTGGAAAGCGTCGGTCATTGATACGCCAACAAAGGCTGCGCCAGGAACGATCCTTGAAGCCAACAAACAAGGCATCCAGGTTGCAACTGGTGATGGCATCCTGAACCTGCTCTCGTTACAACCTGCGGGTAAGAAAGCGATGAGCGCGCAAGACCTCCTGAATTCTCGTCGGGAATGGTTTGTTCCGGGCAACCGTCTGGCCTGATAGTCCACTCTTCTAAGCCCGGTCTTGCCGGGCATTTTTATTTTTATACTTATGAAAAAACAACGTAATTTACGTAGCATGGCGGCCCAGGCCGTTGAACAAGTCGTCGAACAAGGGCAATCATTAAGCAACATTCTGCCACCGCTACAGCAAAAAGTTTCCGATAAAGACAAAGCCCTTCTTCAAGAGTTGTGCTTTGGCGTATTGCGTACGCTCTCACAGCTAGACTGGCTGATTAATAAGTTAATGGCCCGTCCGATGACTGGCAAACAGCGTACTGTGCATTACCTGATTATGGTTGGTTTGTATCAACTGCTTTATACCCGCATTCCACCTCATGCTGCGCTGGCTGAAACGGTTGAAGGTGCTGTCGCAATTAAGCGCCCGCAACTTAAGGGGCTGATTAACGGCGTGTTACGCCAGTTCCAGCGTCAGCAAGAAGAGTTATTAGCCGAGTTTAATGCCAGTGATGCACGTTATCTACATCCTTCCTGGTTGCTGAAGCGTCTGCAAAAAGCGTATCCAGAGCAGTGGCAATCCATCGTCAAAGCCAATAACCAGCGTCCGCCAATGTGGCTGCGCGTTAATCGTATGCATAATTCCCGCGATAACTGGATTGCACTTCTGGAAGAGGCTGGTATGCAAGGCTTCCCACATGCGGATTACCCGGATGCTGTACGCCTGGAAACACCCGCACCTGTTCATGCGCTACCCGGTTTTGAAGAAGGATGGGTTACCGTTCAGGATGCATCAGCACAAGGTTGCATGACCTGGCTTGCTCCACAAAATGGTGAATACATTCTGGATCTTTGTGCCGCCCCCGGCGGTAAAACAACGCATATCCTTGAAGTGGCACCAGAAGCGCAAGTGCTGGCGGTCGATATTGATGAGCAACGGCTCTCTCGCGTTTACGACAATTTAAAACGCCTTGGTATGAAGGCAATCGTGAAACAAGGTGATGGCCGTTACCCTTCCCAATGGTGTGGCGAGCAACAGTTTGATCGCATTTTATTAGATGCGCCTTGTTCGGCAACCGGTGTGATTCGTCGCCATCCGGATATTAAATGGTTGCGTCGCGATCGCGATATCCCGGAACTCGCTCAGTTGCAGTCTGAAATCCTTGACGCCATCTGGCCACATTTAAAATCCGGTGGAACCCTGGTTTATGCTACCTGTTCGGTGTTGCCGGAAGAGAATAGCCAGCAGATTAAAGCCTTTTTGCAACGTACTGATGATGCCGTACTTTGCGAAACAGGAACACCTGAGCAACCTGGTAAGCAAAATCTTCCAGGCGCCGAAGACGGTGACGGCTTCTTTTACGCTAAGCTAATCAAAAAGTGATGAGATAACGGGTCGCGACTGATGAAAATTATCATTCTGGGTGCCGGTCAGGTTGGCGGCACGCTGGCGGAAAACCTGGTTGGCGAGAACAACGATATTACCGTTGTCGATACTAATGGTGAGCGTCTGCGGACCTTGCAGGATAAATTTGATCTGCGTGTTGTGCAGGGGCATGGCTCTCATCCACGCGTATTGCGAGAGGCAGGTGCCGACGACGCCGATATGCTGGTTGCTGTAACTAGTTCAGATGAAACTAATATGGTTGCCTGCCAGGTAGCCTACTCACTTTTCAACACCCCTAATCGCATCGCTCGTATCCGCTCGCCGGACTACGTTCGAGATGCTGATAAGCTATTCCATTCTGATGCCGTACCGATTGATCATCTGATCGCGCCAGAGCAGTTGGTTATCGATAATATTTACCGACTGATTGAGTATCCCGGCGCATTGCAGGTGGTGAACTTCGCTGAGGGTAAAGTCAGTCTGGCTGTGGTTAAAGCCTATTATGGTGGCCCGCTGATTGGTAATGCACTTTCGACCATGCGCGAACATATGCCACATATCGATACTCGTGTGGCAGCAATTTTCCGCCACGATCGCCCCATTCGTCCGCAAGGTTCGACCATCGTTGAAGCTGGTGATGAAGTGTTCTTTATTGCTGCTTCACAGCATATCCGCGCGGTGATGAGCGAATTACAACGTCTGGAAAAACCGTATAAGCGGATTATGCTGGTAGGCGGCGGCAATATCGGCGCTGGACTGGCGCGTCGTCTGGAAAAAGATTACAGCGTCAAACTCATCGAACGTAATCAGCAGCGCGCTGCCGAACTGGCGGAAAAGTTGCAGAATACGATCGTCTTTTTTGGCGATGCGTCGGATCAGGAACTGCTGGCTGAAGAACATATTGATCAAGTTGATCTGTTTATTGCCGTCACCAACGATGACGAAGCCAATATCATGTCCGCCATGCTTGCCAAACGTATGGGGGCAAAAAAGGTGATGGTGTTGATCCAACGTCGCGCTTATGTGGATCTGGTTCAAGGAAGCGTGATCGATATTGCGATTTCACCGCAACAAGCAACTATATCTGCGTTGCTTAGTCATGTGCGAAAAGCTGATATTGTTGGTGTTTCCTCACTCCGTCGAGGTGTGGCTGAAGCTATTGAAGCTGTTGCTCACGGTGATGAGAGCACTTCTCGTGTTGTTGGTCGGGTTATTGATGAAATTAAACTGCCACCGGGGACAATCATCGGTGCGGTGGTACGCGGAAACGACGTGATGATTGCTAATGATAATTTACGTATTGAGCAAGGCGATCACGTGATTATGTTTCTTACAGATAAAAAGTTTATTACCGACGTCGAAAGACTCTTCCAGCCAAGCCCTTTCTTTTTGTAATTAATAAGGCGTCTAATGACGCCTTATTATTTCCCTTTGATTATCAAGGATTAATTAAATTCATTCCTGGCAGGAAAATGGCTTAACATTTGTTAGACTTATAAATGTCAGTTTCATAGGGAGAATAACATGAGCATTATTAAAGAATTTCGCGAATTTGCGATGCGCGGGAATGTAGTGGATTTGGCTGTAGGTGTCATTATCGGCGCCGCATTCGGTAAGATCGTCTCTTCACTGGTTGCTGATATCATCATGCCGCCGCTGGGTTTATTAATTGGCGGGATCGACTTTAAACAGTTTGCTGTCACATTACGCGATGCGCAGGGGGATGTACCCGCTGTTGTTATGCATTACGGCGTCTTCATTCAAAACGTATTTGATTTTCTGATTGTTGCCTTTGCCATCTTTATGGCGATTAAGCTAATCAACAAACTGAATCGGAAAAAAGAAGAACCGGCGGCGGCTCCAGCACCAACTAAAGAAGAAGTATTACTGACAGAAATTCGTGATTTGCTGAAAGAGCAGAATAACCGCTCTTAACAAGCGCCAGAAAGCAGAAGGCCAGTGGTAAAAAAGCGATTCACTTTCTTGCCACTGGCCTCCCAGTTCCCCCGATTGCCATGTTTTCCTTTTCGCATATAGCTGCCTTTCCCTTTTTTATTTTTCTCTACGCGTTGTCTGAACAGGGGGTCATGCAGTAATGCTTCTATCGCATTATCCTTTATCTGCCCTTTAGTATGCTGATATCGGCTCATAAAAACTCCAGTTGGTTGTTTAACGGCGCGAGTGTAATCCCGCCAGGGCAATAAATCAACAGCCACTCTTAACGCCACTCGCCCCTTGTTCAAGAGCTTCAAGAATCGAACAATAAACGCTGCTATGGGCTGTCCCACAACAGGCATCATTAAGCCGTTGCAGTGAACGTTGCATACTCTGCAACTCGGCTATCCGCGCTTCCACTTCCTGTAATCTTTCCTGCACAATGCCTTTTGATTCCTGACAGGTATGGTGCTCAGGATCGATACGGATCGACAGTAATTCTCGGATCGACTCAAGGCTGAAACCGAGCTGTCTGGCGTGACGAATAAACTTCAAACGTTGGAGATCGCTTTCAGTATAAAGACGAAAACCACCTTCGGTACGCACTTCATGATCCATCATTTGTTGCTTTTCGTAATAACGAATCGTGTCAGGCGTCACTTCCGCCATTTTTGCCAGCTCACCAATACGATACATATTTACTCCATTAGTTCTCATTGATTTTATTCAACAATTTTTCAGCATACTCACCACGTAAAAACTCGGTGCTCAATCCTGCTTGTCGCAGCTTTAACTCCAGTAATAACAACCGACGACTAACTTCATGATATTGCGGATCGTCATGATGAATACCTTTGAGGATATCCAGAAGTTGAATTGCCTCCTTTCGTTGCTCAAGTTCTGGCGGTAAGCAACCTGCATTCTTCAACAAGCGATACCCCGCACGTAATTCCGGTGGCACGTGGGAATCATCATCAAGTATCAATGGCTCGCCGCTACCGGGCAGGTTATCAAACTCACCTTTCGCTTGCGCTTCTGATATATGGCGCTCTGCCCACTGGTCAAGTAACCACATAAATACTCCAGGGGATGAACAAAAAGAGTACAGCTATTGTAGATAAGTGGGGATACTGCGGGTATAAAAAAACCCGCCGGGGCGGGTTTTTTTACGTTGCTTCAGATTACTCTGCAGCAGCTTCTGCTTTCTCTGAACGATCAACCAGCTCGATGTAAGCCATCGGCGCGTTGTCGCCTGCACGGAAACCACACTTCAGAATACGAGTGTAACCACCGGCACGGCTCGCGAAACGCGGGCCCAGTTCGTTAAACAGTTTTGCCACGATCTCGTTATCACGAGTACGGGCGAATGCCAGACGACGATTAGCAACGCTATCAGTCTTGGCAAGAGTAATCAGCGGCTCAACTACGCGGCGCAGCTCTTTCGCTTTAGGCAGAGTCGTCTTGATGATTTCATGACGAACCAGTGAACCTGCCATATTACGGAACATAGCCTGGCGATGGCTGCTGTTGCGGTTCAGTTGACGACCACTCTTACGATGGCGCATGACCTTATCCTTCTCAGTAAAACCTTAACCTGTGATCCGGTTACTCGTCAGCGATGCTTGCCGGTGGCCAGTTTTCCAGGCGCATACCCAGAGACAGTCCACGGGAAGCCAGCACGTCTTTAATCTCAGTAAGAGATTTTTTACCAAGGTTAGGCGTTTTAAGGAGCTCAACCTCGGTACGCTGTACCAGATCACCGATATAGTGGATAGCTTCTGCTTTAAGGCAGTTAGCAGAGCGGACAGTCAATTCCAGATCGTCAACAGGGCGCAGCAGGATCGGATCGAACTCTGGTTTCTCTTCTTTCACTTCCGGCTGACGTACATCACGTAAGTCAACGAAAGCTTCCAGTTGTTCAGCCAGAATGGTTGCCGCACGACGAATCGCCTCTTCAGGATCGATTGTGCCGTTGGTTTCCATTTCGATGACCAGCTTGTCCAGGTCGGTACGCTGTTCTACACGCGCTGCTTCAACATTGTAGGCAATACGCTCTACAGGGCTGTAGCATGCGTCGACCAGCAGACGGCCGATTGGGCGCTCATCTTCTTCCGAATGAATTCGGGTAGAAGCCGGCACATAACCACGACCGCGCTGAACTTTGATACGCATGCTAATAGACGCGTTCTCATCGGTCAGGTGGCAGATCACGTGCTGCGGCTTGACGATTTCGACATCACCGTCGTGGGTGATATCGGCTGCAGTCACAGGGCCAATGCCAGATTTATTCAAGGTAAGAATAACTTCATCTTTGCCCTGAACTCTCACCGCCAGCCCTTTCAGGTTGAGCAGGATTTCCAGGATATCTTCCTGAACGCCTTCTTTGGTGCTGTACTCATGTAGTACACCATCAATCTCAACCTCGGTCACCGCGCAACCCGGCATCGATGAGAGCAGAATACGGCGCAGTGCGTTACCCAGAGTATGGCCAAAGCCACGCTCTAAAGGCTCAAGGGTCACCTTGGCGTGCGTCGAACTCACTTGCTCGATATCAACCAGGCGCGGTTTTAGAAACTCTGTCACAGAACCCTGCATTGTGTCCTCTCTTTGGTACTAAGCTTTACTTGGAGTAAAGCTCGACGATCAGGTGTTCGTTAATGTCCGCAGACAGATCAGAACGCTCCGGCTTACGCTTAAACGTACCTTCCATCTTGCCAGCATCAACTTCCAGCCAGGTTGGCTTTTCACGCTGCTCAGCCAGCTCCAGAGCGGCTTTCACGCGAGACTGCTTCTTCGCTTTCTCACGAATGCTTACAACGTCATTCGGACTAACCTGATAAGAAGCGATGTTAACAACACGACCGTTTACCATAATTGCTTTATGGCTAACCAGCTGACGTGCTTCTGCACGAGTGGCACCGAAGCCCATACGGTATACAACGTTGTCCAGACGACCTTCCAGCAGAGCCAACAGGTTTTCACCGGTGTTGCCTTTCAGACGTGCTGCTTCTTTATAGTAGTTACGGAACTGACGCTCCAGCACACCATAGATACGGCGAACTTTTTGCTTTTCACGCAACTGCACACCATAGTCAGACAGACGCGGTTTACGCGCACCGTGCTGGCCAGGAGCTTGTTCAATTTTACACTTGGTATCGATCGCGCGAACGCCAGACTTAAGGAATAAGTCGGTGCCCTCACGACGGCTCAGCTTGAGCTTAGGACCCAAATATCTTGCCATTTTCTTTCTCCAACAAACCTGGAAAACGAAGCGTTATACGCGACGTTTTTTCGGCGGACGACAACCGTTATGAGGGATCGGAGTCACATCAGTAATGTTAGTGATGCGGAAACCTGCGGCGTTCAGAGCACGAATAGTAGATTCGCGGCCTGGACCCGGACCTTTAACCATAACTTCCAGATTCTTGATGCCGTATTCTTTCACGGCGTCAGCGCAACGCTCTGCTGCAACCTGAGCTGCAAACGGAGTGGATTTGCGAGAACCACGGAAACCGGAACCACCGGCAGTTGCCCAACCCAACGCGTTACCCTGACGATCAGTGATAGTCACGATGGTGTTGTTGAAAGAAGCATGGATATGAGCCACGCCGTCAGAGACTTGTTTTCTTACACGTTTACGTGCACGAATTGGTGCCTTTGCCATTATTCAATCACCCCGATTATTTCTTGATCGGTTTGCGCGGACCCTTACGGGTACGTGCGTTGGTCTTGGTACGCTGACCGCGAACCGGGAGACCACGACGATGACGCAAACCGCGATAGCAACCAAGATCCATCAGGCGCTTGATGCTCATGCTGATTTCACGGCGCAGATCACCTTCAACGACAAATTTGGCAACTTCGTCACGCAGCGTGTCGATTTGTCCTTCAGACAGCTCACTGATCTTAACATCTTCAGCGATACCCGCTGCAGCCAGGATGGCTTTGGAACGGGTCTTGCCGACGCCATAAATCGAAGTTAATGCGATTACGGCATGCTTATGATCAGGAATGTTAATGCCTGCTATACGGGCCACTATGCACTCCTACTATTTAATATGTACGTTCCATGCTGAAAAGCCCGTTTTCAGGATACTCAAATGGAAACGCACAGACATACAAAAGATTGGCTGGCTAATCTAGCCAGCTCAACCCAACTTTGCAAGAAAAATATGCGAATAAATCAGCCTTGGCGCTGTTTATGCTTCGGCTCGGCACTGCAAATCACACGGATGACACCATCACGCTTAACGATTTTGCAGTTACGGCATAATTTCTTGACGGAAGCACGAACTTTCATTTTTACTCTCCGTAACTTCTCGGGCGACCAATTATCGGCCGTAGCCTTTCAGGTTCGCCTTCTTCAATGCAGACTCATACTGACTAGACATCATCAGAGTTTGCACTTGAGCCATAAAGTCCATAATCACGACAACAACGATAAGCAGTGAGGTCCCACCGAAGTAGAACGGTACTTTCATTGCATCACGCATGAACTCCGGGATCAGGCAGATAAAGGTAATGTACAGCGCACCAACCAGGGTCAGGCGGGTCATTACTTTATCGATATACTTCGCCGTTTGCTCTCCCGGACGAATTCCTGGTACAAATGCACCGGACTTCTTCAGGTTATCTGCTGTTTCACGCGGGTTGAAAACCAACGCCGTGTAGAAGAAACAGAAGAAGATGATTGCAGACGCATAGAGTAACACATAAAGCGGTTGCCCAGGCTGCAAATACAGCGAAATTGTTGTCAGCCAGTTCCAACCAGTACCGCCCCCGAACCATGACGCGATGGTCGCCGGGAACAGAATAATACTGGAAGCGAAGATTGCCGGGATTACCCCCGCCATATTCACTTTCAGCGGTAAATGTGTGCTCTGTGCAGCATAGACACGACGACCTTGTTGACGTTTTGCGTAGTTTACCACAATGCGGCGTTGACCACGCTCAACAAAAACAACAAAGAACGTCACTGCAAATACTAATACTGCAACCAACAGCAACACGAGGAAGTGCAGGTCGCCTTGACGCGCTTGCTCGATAGTATGGGCAATGGCTGGCGGGAGTCCCGCAACAATACCGGCGAAGATAATGATTGAAATACCGTTGCCGATACCTCGTTCAGTGATCTGTTCGCCCAACCACATCAGGAACATTGTTCCTGTGACCAGACTTACAACAGCGGTGAAGTAGAATGCAAAGCCCGGGTTAATAACCAGGCCTTGCATACCAGGCATATTCGGCAGACCGGTAGCAATACCGATCGACTGGAATATTGCCAGCACCAGAGTACCGTAACGGGTGTACTGGCTGATCTTACGACGACCAGACTCCCCTTCTTTCTTAATTTCTGCCAGCGTTGGGTGAACCACCGTCAGCAGCTGGATAATGATCGACGCCGAAATATACGGCATGATCCCCAGAGCAAAGATAGAAGCACGGCTGAGAGCACCACCAGAGAACATGTTAAACATTTCAATGATGGTGCCTCGCTGTTGCTCAAGCAGTTTGGCAAGTACAGCGGCATCAATACCAGGGATCGGAATAAAAGAGCCAATACGGAACACAATCAGCGCACCGATAACAAACAGCAGTCTGCGTTTCAGCTCGCCTAAGCCACCTTTGGCACTTTGAAAATCTAATCCCGGTTGTTTAGCCATCTGCTACTTATTCCTCGATTTTACCGCCAGCAGCTTCGATAGCAGCACGAGCGCCTTTAGTAACACGCAGGCCACGAACAGTTACCGGAGTAGTTACTTCGCCAGCCAGGATCACTTTCGCGAACTCGATCTGGATACCGATAATGTTAGCCGCTTTCAGCGTGTTCAGGTCTACAACACCGCCTTCTACTTTAGCCAGGTCAGACAGACGAACTTCGGCTGTAATCGCTGCTTTACGAGAAGTGAAGCCGAATTTCGGCAAACGACGGTACAGAGGCATCTGACCACCTTCGAAACCGCGACGTACGCCACCGCCAGAACGAGACTTCTGACCTTTGTGACCACGACCACCGGTTTTACCGAGGCCAGAACCGATACCACGACCCAGGCGTTTACCCGCCTTTTTGGAGCCTTCGGCCGGAGACAGAGTATTTAAACGCATCTCTTACTCCTCAACTTTAACCATGAAGGAAACCGCGTTGATCATACCGCGAATAGCAGGAGTATCCTCGCGCTCTACGGTGTGACCAATACGACGCAGACCCAGGCCAAGCAGCGTTGCCTTGTGTTTCGGCAGACGACCGATTGCACTGCGGGTTTGAGTAATTTTAATAGTCTTTGCCATGGTTTATTTCCCCAGAATTTCTTCAACGGATTTACCACGCTTGGCAGCGACCATTTCTGGAGAACTCATATTTTCCAGGCCGTCAATAGTTGCACGAACCACGTTGATCGGGTTGGTGGAACCATATGCTTTAGCCAGAACGTTATGAACCCCAGCGACTTCCAGAACGGCGCGCATTGCACCACCGGCGATGATACCGGTACCTTCGGAAGCCGGCTGCATGAATACGCGAGAACCCGTGTGAACACCTTTAACAGGGTGTTGCAGAGTGCCGTTATTCAGCGCGACATTAATCATATTGCGACGGGCTTTTTCCATCGCTTTCTGGATCGCTGCTGGAACTTCACGCGCTTTACCGTAACCAAAACCAACGCGACCGTTACCATCGCCAACTACAGTCAGAGCTGTGAAGGAGAAAATACGACCACCTTTAACGGTTTTAGATACGCGGTTTACCGCGATCAGCTTTTCCTGCAGTTCGCCAGCTTGTTTTTCGATGTGAGCCATCTTACACCTCTACCTTAGAACTGAAGGCCAGCTTCACGGGCAGCATCTGCCAGTGCCTGGACACGACCATGATATTGGAACCCGGAACGGTCAAAGGATACATCTTTGATGCCTTTTTCCAGAGCGCGTTCAGCGACAGCTTTACCCACAGCTGCAGCCGCGTCTTTGTTACCGGTGTACTTCAGTTGTTCAGCGATAGCTTTTTCTACAGTAGAAGCAGCTACCAGAACTTCAGAACCGTTCGGTGCAATTACCTGTGCGTAAATGTGACGCGGGGTACGATGTACCACCAGGCGAGTTGCGCCCAGCTCCTGGAGCTTGCGGCGTGCGCGGGTCGCACGACGGATACGAGCAGATTTCTTATCCATAGTGTTACCTTACTTCTTCTTAGCCTCTTTGGTACGCACGACTTCGTCGGCGTAACGAACACCCTTGCCTTTGTAAGGCTCAGGACGACGGTAGGCGCGCAGATCCGCTGCAACCTGGCCGATCACCTGCTTATCAGCGCCTTTCAGCACGATTTCAGTCTGAGTCGGACATTCAGCAGTGATACCCGCAGGCAGCTGATGGTCAACAGGATGAGAGAAACCCAGAGACAGGTTAATCACATTGCCTTTAACCGCTGCACGGTAACCTACACCAACCAGCTGCAGCTTCTTAGTGAAGCCTTCGGTAACACCGATAACCATTGAGTTCAGCAGGGCACGCGCGGTACCAGCCTGAGCCCAACCGTCTGCGTAACCATCACGCGGACCGAAGGTCAGGGTATTATCTGCATGTTTAACTTCAACAGCATCGTTGAGAGTACGAGTCAGCTCGCCGTTTTTACCTTTGATCGTAATAACCTGACCGTTGATTTTTACGTCAACGCCGGCAGGAACAACGACCGGTGCTTTAGCAACACGAGACATTTTTTCCTCCGATTAGGCTACGTAGCAGATAATTTCGCCACCAAGACCAGCCTGGCGTGCTGCACGATCAGTCATAACACCTTTAGAGGTAGAAACAACTGCGATACCCAGACCCGCCATAACTTTCGGCAGCTCATCTTTACGTTTATAGATGCGCAGACCTGGGCGGCTGACACGCTGAATGCTTTCTACAACAGCTTTGCCCTGGAAATACTTAAGAGTCAGTTCCAGTTCAGGCTTGGTGTCGCCTTCAACTTTAAAATCTTCAATAAAACCTTCTTCCTTCAGCACGTTGGCGATTGCCACTTTCAGCTTGGAGGAAGGCATGGTGACCGCAGCTTTGTTCGCGGCCTGACCGTTACGGATACGGGTCAGCATATCCGCGATCGGATCTTGCATGCTCATCTGTCTTTACTCCCGTGATTCAATTGGTGACAATTACCAGCTAGCCTTTTTCAGACCCGGGATTTCACCGCGCATAGCGGCTTCACGGACCTTAATACGGCTCAACCCGAACTTCCGCAGGAAACCATGCGGACGACCTGTTTGACGGCAGCGGTTACGCTGACGAGACGGGCTGGAATCACGCGGCAGAGTCTGCAGCTTGAGAACAGCATTCCAACGATCTTCGTCGGAAGCGTTCACATCAGAGATGATCGCTTTCAGTTCAGCGCGTTTCGCGAAGTATTTATCAGCTAAAGCTACGCGTTTTACTTCGCGTGCTTTCATTGATTGCTTAGCCATTTAGTAACCCTACCTTACTTGCGGAACGGGAAGTCAAAGGCAGCCAGCAGAGCACGGCCTTCTTCGTCAGATTTCGCAGTAGTGGTAATGGTAATATCCAAACCACGAACGCGGTCGACTTTATCGTAGTCGATTTCTGGGAAGATGATCTGCTCACGGACACCCATGCTGTAGTTACCACGACCGTCGAAAGACTTAGCGGACAGGCCACGGAAGTCACGGATACGAGGTACAGCAATAGTGATCAGGCGCTCAAAGAACTCCCACATGCGTTCGCCACGCAGAGTTACTTTACAGCCGATCGGATAGCCCTGACGGATTTTGAAGCCTGCAACAGATTTGCGTGCTTTGGTGATCAGCGGTTTTTGACCGGAGATTGCTGCCAGGTCTGCTGCTGCGTTATCCAGCAGTTTTTTGTCAGCGATCGCTTCACCAACACCCATGTTCAGGGTGATCTTCTCGACCCGAGGGACTTGCATGACAGAATTGTAGTTAAACTCAGTCATGAGTTTTTTAACTACTTCGTCTTTGTAGTAATCATGCAGTTTCGCCATCGTACTACTCCAAATTACTTGATAGTTTCGCTGTTAGACTTGAAGAAACGGACTTTTTTACCGTCTTCGAATCTAAAGCCTACACGGTCAGCCTTGCCGGTTGCCGCATTGAAGATTGCTACGTTGGAAACCTGAATAGCGGCTTCTTTTTCAACGATGCCACCCGGTTGGTTCAGGGCCGGAACCGGCTTCTGATGTTTCTTAACCAGGTTGATACCTTCAACAATGACCTTGCCGGAAGACAGGACATTCTTAACTTTACCGCGTTTACCTTTATCTTTACCGGTTAACACGATAACTTCGTCATCACGACGGATTTTCGCTGCCATGATTCGCTCCTTAGAGTACTTCTGGTGCCAGAGAGATAATTTTCATGAACTTCTCACTACGAAGCTCACGAGTTACCGGCCCAAAAATACGCGTACCGATAGGCTGCTCGCTGTTGTTGTTCAGAAGAACACAAGCATTACCATCGAAGCGAATGACAGAACCGTCCGGGCGACGAACACCCTTCTTGGTGCGCACCACTACCGCCTTCAGCACATCACCTTTTTTGACCTTACCACGCGGAATTGCTTCTTTGATGGTGATCTTGATGATGTCGCCTACGCCTGCGTAGCGACGGTGCGAGCCACCCAGAACCTTGATACACATTACGCGACGTGCACCGGAGTTGTCGGCGACGTTCAGCATAGTCTGTTCTTGGATCATTTTAGTGCTCCGCTAATGTCAACTACTACTGAGACCCGAAAATCAGGTCGTTAAAAATCCCCATATCGAGGGCGCGGCATTATAACACCGCTTCAAGGATATGGGTAGAAAAAATAAACGGCTCATTTCTGAGCCGTTTATTCGTATCGAGAGAGTGTACTGTATTACAGAACCGCTTTCTCTACAACGCGAACCAGCGTCCAGGATTTAGTCTTGGACAGCGGACGGCATTCGCGGATTTCAACCACGTCACCGATACCGCATTCGTTGTTCTCGTCATGTACGTGCAGTTTGGTCGTACGCTTGATGAATTTACCGTAGATCGGGTGTTTCACAAAACGTTCGATAGCAACAACAATGGATTTCTCCATTTTGTCGCTAACAACGCGACCTTGCAGAGTACGGATTTTATCGGTCATTACGCACCCGCCTTCTCGTTCAGTAAAGTCTTAACGCGTGCGACATCGCGACGCACTTGCTTCAACAGGTGAGACTGTTGCAGCTGGCCACTTGCAGCCTGCATACGCAGGTTGAACTGCTCACGCAGCAGGTTCAGCAGCTCGGTGTTCAGCTCTTCAACGCTCTTCTCACGCAGCTCTTTTGCTTTCATTACATCACCGTCTTAGTTACAAAGGTGGTTTTAATCGGCAGTTTCGCTGCTGCCAGCTTGAATGCTTCACGGGCCAGCTCTTCCGGAACACCGTCCATTTCATACAGGACTTTACCCGGCTGAATCAAGGCAACCCAATACTCCACGTTACCTTTACCTTTACCCATACGCACTGCCAGCGGCTTTTCAGTGATCGGTTTGTCCGGGAACACACGGATCCAGATCTTACCTTGACGCTTAACTGCACGGGTCATAGCACGACGTGCTGCTTCGATCTGACGGGCAGTCAGACGACCACGGCCAACAGCTTTCAGACCGAAGCTGCCGAAGCTAACATCCGTACCCTGCGCCAGACCGCGGTTACGGCCTTTGTGCATTTTACGGAATTTTGTACGCTTTGGTTGTAACATCAGCGACGCTCCTTATTTACGGCCTTTACGCTGCTGCTTTTTAGGTTGCGCAGCCGGTTTTTCCGGTTGTTCAACAGCAGCCATACCACCCAGGATCTCGCCTTTGAAGATCCACACTTTAACGCCGATTACACCGTAAGTGGTGTGCGCTTCAGAGGTGTTGTAGTCGATGTCAGCACGCAGAGTGTGCAGCGGTACGCGACCTTCGCGGTACCATTCGGTACGTGCGATTTCCGCGCCGCCCAGACGGCCGCTAACTTCAACTTTAATACCTTTAGCGCCCAGACGCATTGCGTTCTGTACAGCACGCTTCATAGCACGACGGAACATTACGCGACGTTCCAGCTGAGAAGTGATGCTGTCAGCAACCAGTTTTGCGTCCAGTTCAGGCTTACGAACTTCGGCGATGTTGATCTGTGCAGGAACGCCAGCGATGTCCGCTACGACCTTACGCAGTTTTTCTACGTCTTCACCTTTCTTACCGATAACGATACCCGGGCGAGCAGTGTGAATGGTTACACGGATGCTCTTAGCCGGACGCTCGATAACGATACGAGATACGGACGCTTTAGCCAGTTCCTTAGTCAGGTACTGACGTACTTTAAAATCGCTGTCCAGGTTGTCAGCGAATTCTTTGGTGTTCGCAAACCAGGTAGAGTTCCATGGTTTTACAATACCCAGGCGAATACCATTAGGATGTACTTTCTGACCCATTGCTAGTCTCCAGAGTCTCAGCGATCGGACACAACCACAGTGATGTGGCTGGTGCGCTTCAGGATGCGATCTGCACGACCTTTTGCACGCGGCATAATGCGCTTCATGCTCGGGCCTTCGTCTACGAAAATTTTCGTAACTTTCAGATCGTCAATGTCAGCGCCATCGTTGTGTTCAGCGTTAGCAATGGCAGATTCCAGAACTTTCTTAACCAGTACAGCCGCTTTCTTGTTGGTGTAGGTCAGAATATCCAGAGCCTGCGACACTTTCTTACCGCGAATCAGGTCAGCAACAAGGCGAACCTTCTGAGCAGAAGAACGAGCATGGCGATGTTTAGCGATAGTTTCCATCTCTTCCTCCTACCTTATTTCTTTTTCGCTTTTTTATCAGCAGCATGGCCGCGATAAGTACGAGTCGGTGCGAATTCACCCAGTTTGTGACCAACCATTTCGTCGGTTACAAATACCGGAACGTGCTGACGACCATTATGGACAGCGATGGTCAAACCGATCATGTTAGGAAAGATCGTTGAACGACGGGACCAAGTGCGCAGGGGCTTCTTGTCTCCGCTTTCCACCGCTTTCTCTACCTTCTTCAGCAAGTGCAGGTCAATAAAAGGACCTTTCTTGAGAGAACGTGGCATGGCTTATCCTCTAAAATTATTTGCTACGGCGACGTACGATAAATTTATCAGTACGCTTGTTGCTGCGGGTCTTCTTACCTTTGGTCTGAACGCCCCACGGAGTTACCGGGTGCTTACCAAAGTTACGACCTTCACCACCACCATGTGGGTGGTCTACCGGGTTCATCGCGGTACCGCGAACGGTCGGACGAACACCACGCCAGCGTGCAGCACCTGCTTTACCCAGAACGCGCAGCATATGCTCAGCATTGCCAACTTCGCCCAGAGTTGCACGGCAGTCTGCTTCTACTTTACGCATTTCACCAGAACGCAGACGCAGGGTGACATAAGCACCATCACGAGCAACGATCTGAACGTAAGTACCAGCGGAACGTGCCAGCTGACCGCCTTTACCTGGTTTCATTTCTACGTTATGAACAGTAGAACCAACCGGGATGTTGCGCATCGGCAGGGTGTTACCTGGTTTGATTGCAGCATCAACGCCAGACTGAATCTGGTCGCCAGCTTTCAGGCCTTTAGGGGCCAGGATGTAACGGCGTTCACCGTCTTTGTACAGAACCAGCGCGATGTTCGCAGAACGGTTCGGATCGTACTCAAGACGTTCAACAACTGCCGGGATACCGTCTTTGTTGCGTTTGAAGTCAACAATACGGTAAGCCTGCTTGTGGCCACCACCGATATGACGAGTGGTGATACGGCCATTGTTGTTACGACCACCGGATTTGCTGTTTTTTTCCAGCAACGGAGCAAAAGGTTTGCCCTTGTGCAGCTCAGGGTTAACCACTTTAACAACGTGGCGACGACCCGGAGATGTCGGTTTACATTTAACAACTGCCATTGTATTACTCCTCCGACTTACTCAGCGCCGCCAACGAAGTCCAGATTCTGGCCTTCTTTCAGGGTGACGTAAGCTTTTTTCCAGTCGCTACGACGACCGATACGCTGTCCGTGACGTTTAACTTTCCCTTTAACTACCAGGGTGTTAACGACTTCGACTTCGACTTCAAACAGTTTCTGCACAGCAGCTTTGATTTCTGCTTTGGTCGCGTCTTTAGCAACTTTGAGTACGATGGTGTTGGATTTTTCCATCGCAGTAGACGCTTTTTCAGAAACGTGCGGTGCACGCAGCACCTTCAGCAGACGTTCTTCACGAATCATGCCAGCATCTCCTCAACTTGCTTAACAGCATCAGCAGTCATTACGACTTTGTCGAAGGCGATCAGGCTAACCGGGTCGATACCAGTTGCATCGCGTACGTCAACCTTGTGCAGGTTGCGCGCAGCCAGGAACAGGTTTTCGTCCAGCTCACCGGTGATGATCAGCACATCTTCCAGAGCCATGTCTTTCAGTTTCTGTGCCAGCAGCTTAGTTTTCGGCGCTTCTACAGAGAACTTCTCGACAACGATCAGACGATCCTGACGTACCAGTTCGGACAGGATGCTTTTCAGCGCGCCGCGGTACATCTTCTTGTTAACTTTTTGACTGTGGTCCTGCGGACGAGCAGCGAAGGTCACGCCACCAGAACGCCAAATCGGGCTCTTGATAGAACCAGAACGCGCACGGCCGGTGCCTTTCTGGCGCCACGGTTTTTTACCGGAACCAGTTACTTCAGCACGAGTCTTCTGAGCACGAGTACCCTGACGAGCACCAGCTGCATAAGCAACAACAACCTGGTGAACCAGCGCTTCGTTGAAATCACGACCGAAGGTAGTTTCGGAAACAGTCAGCGCGCTCTGCGCGTCTTTCAATACTAATTCCATTGCTATCTCCTTACGCCTTCACAGCTGGTTTAACGATCAGGTCGCTACCGGTTGCACCCGGGACAGCACCTTTAACCAGCAGCAGGTTGCGCTCAGCGTCAACGCGTACTACGTCAAGGCTCTGAACGGTTACACGTTCGTTACCCATCTGACCTGCCATTTTCTTGCCTTTGAACACTTTGCCCGGAGTCTGGTTCTGACCGATAGAACCCGGAACGCGGTGAGACAAGGAGTTACCGTGAGTAGCGTCCTGGGTACGGAAGTTCCAGCGCTTAACGGTACCTGCGAAACCTTTACCTTTAGAGGTGCCAGTTACGTCAACTTTTTTAACGTCAGCAAACAGTTCAACGCTAATGCTCTGACCTACAGTGAACTCTTCGCCTTCAGCCAGGCGGAATTCCCACAGACCACGGCCAGCTTCTACGCCAGCTTTAGCGAAGTGGCCAGCTTCAGGCTTGGTCACACGGTTAGCTTTTTTAGCACCGGTGGTTACCTGAATAGCACGGTAGCCATCGTTAGCCAGGTCTTTAACCTGAGTAACGCGGTTTGCTTCAACTTCGATTACGGTTACTGGGATAGAAACGCCGTCTTCTGTGAAGATACGGGTCATACCCACTTTTTTACCGACTAAACCAATCATTGTTTCAACCTCTCAATCGCTCAATGACCTGATTAACCCAGGCTGATCTGCACGTCTACACCGGCAGCCAGATCCAGACGCATCAGAGCATCAACGGTTTTCTCGGTTGGCTCAACGATGTCAACCAGACGCAAGTGAGTACGGATTTCGTACTGATCGCGCGCGTCTTTGTTGACGTGCGGAGAGATCAGAACAGTGAAGCGCTCTTTGCGTGTCGGCAGCGGGATCGGACCACGGACCTGCGCACCAGTGCGCTTGGCAGTCTCGACGATTTCCGCGGTTGCTTGATCGATCAGACGATGATCAAACGCTTTCAGGCGGATACGGATTCTTTGGTTCTGCATGAGACCAGAGCTCCAATTATTTTATAAACGAAAATGATTACTCCTCAGACCCATTACGATTGATGGGAGAGTGTAACCGTTCTTACGTAGCTCCCCGATTGGGAGCATTGTTAGGTAGCCAAATTCGGCTAACTGAGGTTCAGATTGAACCTGCTGTCAACTACGACAAGCCCGCGCATTATACATACTTAACCATCGAACGCAAGCGTATTGCTAGTAAAGTAAACAACGGGCAGATTATTGCTGTAACTCATTGAGTGCATTTTTCACTCGCTCTCTTAAACCGGCTTTTTCCTCGCTTTCTCCTGTAGCTGTACCTTCATCCTCTGAAGACGACGCCTCATTTTCTATCGTGGCATCTTCGTCCGCGTCATCCTCGGCAGGTTCGACGACGATAGGCAATGGCTGTTTTTTGAAGAAATAATGTTGTGTTGATTGTTTATAAGGTGGTGCTTCTTCTACTGAATTTTCCGTTTTAACTATCCATATCGCCCATAACTGCTGGGCATACCCCCCAGCCAACACCATTCCTGCGAACCAAAGGCTTGTCACCAGCGCCCAAATGGCATACTTCGTTTTGCCATGTTTTTGTAGCTGGACAGTTACTCGCTGACCACTTTCTCGCTGCTGATGTGCGGCAAAATAGAATTCAAACATCTTATTTTCCCTTCCCTGTTTCGCCCGGGGAAATATTGGCTTCATCCCGATATAGATACGCGCTCTCCCCTGCCACCTGCCAGAGATGCACCAATGTTGAAGAGCCAACAACGCCGTCAGCTTTTAAGTGATTAATCTTCTGAAATTGCTTAATTTTTTCTACCAGCAGCGGTCGCCATTCTGTCGAGGGTTCAGTCGAAATATGGAGAGCACGATTCAACATTGTTTCCAGCCAAAGAATCTCTTCCTCGCTACTGTCGCGCGTAATTGTGCTTTCACCTTCCGGAGACATTTTCAATAGCAGGAGATAATCACCCGCCCACACCGTCTCAAACCATTTACGCGTTAGCGTCCAGGTCTGCTGCCCTATAAGTACATCTATAGAGTCATCGCCGACCCGAATGACGACGACGGGCAATTTTTTATTTGCGACATTAAGCGACGCTATCCAGGGCAGGTTCTGATCTATTAACGCCTGAAGTGACGCCTTACCACTTTTACAAGTCAGGCCTGCTCTAATAGCGTGGTCGCACCAGGCTGAATCGGCCGGAACATCGTACCCCCACACACCATATAACACGCTTAGCGCATCACTATCGCGCATCACTGTACGGAAAATATCCTGTGTCATCTCTTCTTTTATTGATGGCGCTACTGGCATCAACCACGAAGGAATCGGTAAGGGAGATATAAACGAGGACAGCATCAGCCAACCACCGACAAGAGCAATTACGGTTCCACTCATCCCCCCAGCCCAACACATTTTCCGGCTCCGCTTATCACCCAATGCCCGGTAAATTGTTCGCCATTGTTTTGCCGTGAATGCGCTGGTCTGCTCGCTTTGTTGTAATAAGCAAATTGTTTCGCCTGCCTGCGCCAGCCTTCTGCGATCACCTCTGCAAAGTGCAGCGATCCGCTTCAGTACCTTACTTGTTAACAGGGCATCGGGCTGGTCGATGTGGTGTCCTTCAAGGATACTTTGTCGAAGTTCGTGTTCTGTCAGTACTCCTGACGTAATTATTTCAATGCCTCTGGCTTCAACGTAACGTTCAACTTTTCGATTTGATCTGCCAACGAGCAAAAACTGACAATCGGGAATAAGGCTCCTCGCGCGTTGGATATCATCGAGAACACAACGGTGATTCAGATGAGCATTTTCAACAATAATAAGAGGATTACGGCTTTCCACTTGCTGGAACGTCCGCAGTAATTCCACGCCCATCTCATCTCGCCTCCAGGCGAGATCGCGGCTTCCTTCTTTATTTGCGTTATCGTCAATAACAACCCATGCAGCTTTACCTTGCCAGGACACGACAAGGCTTAAAGTAATCACTCGACGATGGGTATCATTTTGCAATTGCTTCGCTAACCAGGATTTTCCACTTCCGGCCTCGCCCGACAGATAGCATATCCGCCAGGATCGATTCTCCTCACGAAGCCAGGCAAGGATAACTTCTCTTCTTGTAGACATAATACTTCCTGTATTAATAATCGATTATCCTTAATCATAAAAATAACGAATGCATTTATTGATATTAATGCGTTAACTGAATATAAATAAATTTCGCTTGATTCATTCAACCAGCATTAATACTATTTATAGTAACGTCAATATACAACCCACCCAATTTATTTTATTAGAATATATATCGTGCCAACCCTACCTTTCTCCTTCCATCTGGCAATTCATAATAGACGCACAGTCATTTATATATTGATGATATCCATAAGTGTGGTGGCGGTTATTTTTAATATAAATTATTTCCACACAAACCTGGTCAAAAATGCACAAATCATTAACCAACCAGGTGGCGCATTTAAATCTGATTTCAACCTTGCGGGTTTATGGCGTAATGGCAGTAACGCGGGTATAAAAGACACACATCTGATTTCTGCCCAACAAGAAACGCCAAAGCTTTCTGTCGTACTCAGTGGTATCATTCTGACGTCTAATGATGAGACATCTTATGTTTTAGTTAATGAAGGCGCAGAACAAAAGCGATATGCCCTGAACGATGCCCTGGAGTCAGCACCGGCAACATTCATCCGAAAAATAAATAAAACCAGCGTGGTTTTTGAAACTCACGGACAGTTCGAAAAAGTCACGCTTCATCCGGGATTACCGGACGTTATCGAGAAACCTGACTCTGATACTCAAAGTGTGCTCGCAGATTTTATTATCGCGACGCCTATTCGTGACGGGGATCAATTATTTGGCCTTCGATTGAATCCGCGTAAAGGGCGCGATGCATTTGCTACCAGCTTACTGCAACCTGGCGATGTCGCCCTTAGAATCAACAATCTTTCACTGACCCTCCCTGATGAGGTTTCCCAGGCATTAAGTTTACTGCTAACCCAACAGAGCGCTCAGTTTACAATTCGTCGCAACGGCGTACCCCGCTTGATAAATGTTTCCGTCAGGGAACTTACTGGAATGAATGGACAGAGTGATGAAGGGATTAAATAAAATCACATGTTGCCTGTTGGCGGCGCTACTTATGCCTTCCGTCGGGCATACTGAGAACGAACAATACGGGGCCAATTTCAATAATGCTGATATCCGTCAGTTCGTGGAAATTGTAAGCCAGCATCTGGGTAAAACAATTCTGATTGATCCCTCGGTTCAAGGAACCATTTCCGTACGCAGCAATGATACGTTTAGTCAGCAAGAGTACTACCAGTTCTTTTTGAGCATTCTTGATCTTTACGGCTATTCCGTCATCACGCTGGACAATGGTTTTCTGAAAGTGGTGCGCTCAGCTAATGTAAAAACATCGCCAGGAATGATTGCTGACAGTTATCGTCCAGGCATAGGTGATGAGTTGGTCACCCGAATCGTACCGCTTGAGAACGTTCCTGCTCGTGACCTGGCTCCCCTGCTGCGTCAAATGATGGATGGCGGCAGCGTCGGTAACGTTGTGCATTATGAACCCTCCAACGTTCTCATTCTGACCGGTCGTGCCTCCACCATTAATAAACTGATTGAAGTGATAAAGCGCGTTGATGTCATCGGCACAGAGAAGCAGCAAATTATTCATCTGGAATACGCGTCAGCGAAAGATCTCGCCGAGATTCTTAATCAATTAATCAGCGAAAGCCACGGTAAAAGCCAGATGCCTGCCCTCCTTTCCGCGAAGATTGTGGCGGATAAGCGAACCAACTCTCTTATCATCAGCGGGCCGGAAAAAGCACGTCAGCGCATCACCTCATTACTGAAAACACTTGATGTAGAAGAGAGCGAGGAAGGAAATACCCGGGTCTATTACCTGAAATATGCTAAAGCCACAAATCTGGTCGAAGTATTGACCGGCGTTTCCGAAAAGCTGAAAGATGAAAAAGGAAATGCGCGTAAGCCTTCGTCTTCTTCTGCGATGGATAATGTTGCCATTACCGCCGATGAACAGACCAACTCGTTGGTCATTACCGCTGACCAATCCGTCCAGGAAAAACTCACCACGGTAATTGCGCGTCTGGATATTCGTCGTGCACAGGTGCTGGTTGAGGCGATCATCGTCGAAGTTCAGGATGGAAATGGACTTAACCTCGGCGTGCAATGGGCGAACAAAAACGTTGGCGCACAGCAATTTACCAATACAGGATTACCGATATTTAACGCTGCGCAAGGTGTGGCTGATTATAAAAAGAATGGCGGGATCACCAGCGCGAATCCTGCCTGGGATATGTTTAGCGCCTACAATGGCATGGCCGCAGGCTTCTTCAATGGCGACTGGGGCGTATTGCTGACTGCGCTGGCTAGTAACAATAAAAATGATATCCTCGCCACCCCGAGCATCGTAACGCTGGATAATAAACTCGCGTCCTTCAACGTTGGTCAGGATGTGCCGGTGCTATCCGGCTCCCAGACCACTTCTGGGGATAACGTCTTTAATACCGTCGAACGCAAAACGGTGGGCACAAAACTCAAAGTCACTCCGCAGGTCAATGAAGGCGACGCGGTACTGCTCGAAATAGAGCAGGAGGTTTCCAGCGTTGACTCTTCGTCTAATTCGACGCTCGGCCCGACATTCAATACCCGAACTATTCAAAACGCCGTGCTGGTCAAAACCGGTGAAACGGTAGTCCTGGGCGGATTGCTGGATGATTTTTCTAAAGAGCAAGTGTCAAAGGTTCCTTTACTTGGCGATATTCCTTTAGTGGGGCAACTCTTCCGCTATACCTCGACCGAGCGCGCCAAACGCAACCTGATGGTATTTATCCGACCGACGATTATCCGTGACGATGATGTTTATCGCTCACTGTCGAAAGATAAATACACCCGCTACCGTCAGGAGCAACAACAACGAATAGACGCGAAATCAAAAACATTGGTTGGCTCTGAAGATTTACCGGTGCTGGATGAAAACACGTTCAACAGCCCCCCCTGTGTCATCGTCGCGGTGAGGCATTCACATGAGAATTCACTCACCATACCCTGCCAGTTGGGCAATGGCACAAAGAGTCGGTTATCTCTATTCAGAGGGGGAGATTATTTATCTCGCCGGTACGCCATTCGAGCAGTTACTCGATATTCAGCGCCAGGTTGGTCAGTGCCATACCATGACCCGCTTGTCGCAGGCTGATTTTGAAGCACGGCTGGAAGCGGTATTCCATCAGAACACTGGTGAGTCGCAACAGATTGCGCAGGATATTGATCAATCCGTCGATCTCCTCTCCCTCTCAGAAGAAATGCCTGCGAATGAAGATCTACTGAATGAAGATTCAGCCGCACCGGTTATCCGTTTAATCAACGCCATTTTAAGTGAGGCTATTAAAGAAACCGCCTCCGACATCCACATAGAAACCTATGAAAAAACAATGTCGATCCGTTTTCGCATTGACGGCGTTCTGCGGACAATTTTACAGCCAAACAAAAAACTGGCAGCGTTGCTTATCTCCCGAATAAAGGTCATGGCTCGGCTTGATATCGCCGAAAAACGTATTCCGCAGGATGGAAGAATCAGTTTGCGTATCGGGCGACGTAACATAGATGTCCGCGTATCCACACTGCCGTCCATCTATGGTGAACGCGCCGTGCTCCGCCTGCTGGATAAAAACAGCCTCCAGCTTTCATTGAACAATCTGGGGATGACGGCTGCGGATAAGCAGGATTTAGAAAATCTCATTCAGCTTCCGCACGGTATTATCCTGGTGACCGGGCCGACAGGTTCCGGTAAAAGCACCACGCTCTACGCCATTCTTTCGGCGCTTAATACCCCTGGCCGCAATATTCTGACGGTAGAAGATCCCGTGGAATATGAACTGGAAGGCATAGGACAAACGCAGGTGAATACCCGAGTGGATATGTCTTTCGCTCGCGGCTTGCGCGCCATTCTTCGCCAGGATCCGGATGTTGTGATGATTGGGGAAATTCGTGATACAGAAACCGCGCAGATTGCTGTTCAGGCTTCGCTCACCGGCCATCTGGTGCTCTCAACACTCCACACTAACAGCGCATCAGGCGCAGTGACCCGGCTCCGCGACATGGGCGTCGAATCATTTCTACTTTCGTCTTCCCTGGCAGGAATTATCGCGCAACGGCTGGTTCGTCGTCTTTGTCCACAATGCCGACAATTCACTCCAGTATCCCCCCAACAAGCGCAGATGTTTACACATCACCAGCTAACTGTTACTACGATTGGCACTCCCGTAGGCTGTCCTCACTGCCATCAATCCGGCTATCTGGGGCGCATGGCGATCCACGAAATGATGGTTATTACACCGGAATTACGAGCTGCTGTTCATGAAAATGTGGATGAACAAACTCTGGAGCGACTGGTTCGGCAGCAACACAATGCCTTAATCAAAAATGGCCTGCACAAAGTGATAAGTGGAGACACCTCCTGGGATGAAGTGATGCGCGTCGCCAGCGTCACGCTGGAGAGTGAAGCATGAATTATCGCTATCGCGCCATGACCCAGGATGGTCAAAAATTGCAGGGGATCATTGATGCTAACGATGAACGTCAGGCGCGGCTGCGGCTGCGTGAAGAAGGGCTTTTCCTGCTGGATATTCGCCCCCAAAAAAGTTCGGGAGTAAAAACGCGTCGCCCGAGGATTAGCCATAGTGAACTGACGCTTTTCACCCGGCAGTTGGCAACCTTAAGCGCGGCGGCATTACCCCTGGAAGAGAGCCTTGCCGTAATCGGTCAGCAAAGCAGTAATAAACGACTGACTGACGTGTTAAATCAGGTACGTAGCGCCATCCTTGAAGGGCATCCCCTTTCCGATGCATTACAGCATTTTCCCACGCTTTTCGATTCGCTCTACCGTACCCTGGTCAAAGCGGGCGAAAAGAGCGGGCTTCTGGCTCCGGTGTTGGAAAAACTGGCTGATTACAATGAAAACCGGCAGAAAATCCGCAGCAAACTCATTCAGTCGCTGATCTACCCCTGCATGCTCACCACGGTGGCGATTGTGGTCGTGATTATTCTCCTCACTGCTGTCGTGCCCAAAATTACCGAACAGTTCGTGCATATGAAACAGCAACTGCCGCTGAGTACACGCATTCTTTTAGGTCTGAGCGACACGTTGCAACGTACCGACCCGACATTATTAGCGACGGTGTTTATTGTCGCTGTAGGTTTCTGGCTCTGGTTAAAACGCGGCAATAACCGCCATCGTTTTCATGCCATGCTGCTGCGTGTTGCGCTCATTGGTCCACTGATTTGCGCCATAAACAGTGCACGCTATCTCCGCACCTTAAGTATTTTACAATCCAGCGGAGTCCCTCTGCTTGATGGGATGAATTTATCCACCGAAAGCCTCAGCAACCTCGAAATTCGCCAACGCCTGGCAAATGCGGCAGAGAACGTTCGCCAGGGTAACAACATTCATCTTTCGCTGGAGCAAACGGCTATCTTCCCGCCAATGATGCTCTACATGGTGGCCTCTGGCGAAAAAAGCGGGCAGCTCGGCACATTAATGGTCAGGGCAGCGGATAACCAGGAGACGCTGCAACAAAACCGAATCGCCTTAACGCTCTCCATCTTCTTCGAACCGGCACTCATTATTACGATGGCACTGATCGTCCTGTTTATCGTCGTCTCGGTACTCCAACCTCTTCTTCAACTTAACTCAATGATTAATTAAGGAAAATATATGCACGCAACGGATAAGCAACGCGGTTTTACATTACTGGAAATTATGGTGGTTATTGTCATCATTGGTGTACTTGCCAGCCTGGTGGTTCCCAACCTGATGGGCAATAAAGAAAAGGCGGATAAACAAAAAGCCGTCAGCGATATCGTGGCGCTGGAAAATGCATTGGATATGTACAAACTCGACAATCATCGCTATCCAACCACAAATCAGGGGCTTGAATCCTTAGTCGAAGCGCCGACGCTGCCACCGCTGGCCGCAAACTATAACAAGGAAGGTTATATCAAGCGTCTGCCTGCCGATCCCTGGGGCAATGATTATGTCCTTGTTAATCCTGGTGAACACGGTGCATACGATCTCCTTTCCGCTGGACCGGACGGTGAAATGGGAACCGAGGACGACATTACCAACTGGGGTTTGAGCAAGAAGAAAAAATAAGTCAGCGATGAATCAGCAACGCGGGTTTACCCTGCTGGAGATGATGTTGGTACTGGCGCTGGTCGCTATCACGGCAAGCGTGGTGCTCTTCACATATGGTCGGGAAGATACCGCCAGCACCCGTGCGCGCGAAACAGCAGCGCAATTTACCGCTGCGCTTGAACTGGCCGTCGACCGCGCCACGCTTCACGGGCAGCCGGTCGGTATCCATTTATCTGATTCAGGCTGGCGTCTTATGGCACCAACCAGAAATTCGTCAAGTTGGCTCTGGATCCCGCTCAAAGAGGATGCGGATGACGATAGCGAAAATCACTGGAGTGATGAAATTGCGATTCACACCCAGCCATTTAAATCGGATGACAGCAGCCAACCGCAGGTGGTGATTCTGGCCGATGGGCAAATCACCCCATTCTCCATATTGATTGCTAACCAGGAGACCGGTGAGCCACTCCTGACACTGGTATGCTCAGGGACATGGCCACTGGATCAAACGCTTGCCAGAGATACCCGGCCATGAACAAACAATCAGGGATGACATTACTTGAAGTCTTACTGGCGATGAGCATTTTCACCACAGTTGCTTTGACCTTAATGAGCAGTATGCAAGGGCAAAGAAATGCCATCGAGCGGATGCTTAACGAGACGCTGGCGTTGTGGATAGCGGATAACCAACTTCAGTTGCAAGATACATTCGACGAGGAAAACACGTCCAGTTCTGGCAAAGAGATAATAAATGGCGAAGAGTGGAACTGGCGCAGCGATATCCACTCAAGCAAAGATGGTACGCTTCTGGAACGCACCATAACCGTTACATTACCCAGCGGTCAGACAACCTCTCTTACGCGTTATCAAAATATCGATAATAAATCCGGGCAGGCGCAAGATGATTAATCGCCAGCAGGGTTTCACATTGCTGGAAGTCATGGCGGCGCTGGCGATTTTCTCAATGCTTAGCGTGCTGGCGTTTATGATTTTTTCGCAAGCTTCCGAGTTGCATCAACGCTCACAGAAAGAAATCCAGCAGTTCAATCAGCTTCAGCGCGCCATCACCATTCTTGATAACGATCTCCTGCAACTTGTCATTCGCCGGAATCGGGGAACGGACAAAATCATAGTTTTGGGTGAAGAGGCCATTTTCACCACGCAGAGTCGCGATCCACAGACTCCTCTCAATGAAGCGCAAACCTTACAAACAGTTCACTGGTATCTACGAAATCATACGCTCTACCGCGCGGTTCGTACCTCTGTCGATAGCATGAAGGATCAACCCGCCCAGGCAATGTTGGAAAATGTCGAAGGCTTCCTTCTGGAAAGTAACAACGGGGAAAGCGAGGAGCTTCCCCTCTCCGTCACTCTTCATCTGAATACCCCGCAGTATGGCGCGTTACAGCGTCGTTTTGCTTTGCCGGAGCTATTAACAAGAGAAGAGTCTCCGCAGCAAAACCAGGCCAGGGGCGAATAACATGAATATTGAACAACGTGGCGTCGCGCTGCTCATCGTACTCATGTTACTGGCGCTCATGTCCGCTCTGGCTGCGGATATGACACTGAGTTTTCACAACCAGCTTCAGCGAACTCGCCAGGTAAACCATCACCTACAACGACAATATGATATTGAACTGGCGGAGAAACTCGCTCTTGCCAGCCTCACTCAGGATGTTAAAGATAACGACAGACAGACCACGTTGCAGCAGTACTGGGCGCAGCCACAACAGATACAGCTGGACAATGGCAATACGGTGAAGTGGCAGCTACACGATGCTCAGCACTGTTTCAATCTCAATGCCCTGGCAAAAGTCTCCGACGATCCACTGGCAATCCCGGATTTCCCCGCGCAGGTTTTCGGCGCTTTGCTGATCAACGCGGGAATCGATCGCGCAAACACCGATGAGATCATGCAATCTATCGCCGACTATATCGACGCTGATGATTCACCACGCTTTCACGGCGCAGAAGACAACTTTTACCAAAGCCAGATGCCACCTCGCCATAGCGCCAATCAGATGCTTTTTCTGACTGGTGAACTCCGTCAGATAAAAGGAATAACCGAGAACGCCTACCAGCGAATTATTCCTTATGTCTGCGTCCTCCCAACCACTGAACTCAACATTAATCTTAATATGTTAACTGAGAATGATATCCCGTTATTAAGAGCATTATTTCTCAACAATATCACGGACGCGGACGCACAGGTCTTATTACAAAAGCGACCAAAGGAAGGCTGGTTAACCACAGATGCATTTCTCTACTGGGCACAGCAGGATTTCTCCGGCGTGAAGCCCTTGGTTTCTCAGGTGAAAGAACATCTCTTTCCCTATAGCCGCTATTTTACGCTGAATACGGAAAGTATCAGCGACGAGCAATCCCAGGGATGGCAGAGCCATATTTTCTTCAACCGTAAACAGCAGAGCGCCCAAATCTATCGGCGTACGCTGCAACTCTATTAATCATAAGGATCGTGATGCCTGAATCGTTGATGGTAATACGTTCTTCCTCGACGCTACGTAAGCAATGGGAGTGGATGACATACTCCGCAGATAGCGTATCTTCAGTACATACGCTCACAGACGATCTTCCGCTGGAGTCGCTGGCCGATCAGCCCGGTGCAGGAAATGTTCATCTTCTGATCCCACCGGAAGGTCTTTTATATCGTTCACTCACGTTGCCCAACGCCAAATACAAACTCACCGCGCAAACATTACAGTGGCTGGCGGAGGAGACGTTACCCGACGCCAGCCAAAACTGGCACTGGACGGTTGTTGATAAACAAAATGACCGAGTGGAAGTGATAGGTATCCAGTCGGAAAAACTCAGTCGTTATCTTGACCGTTTACACACTGCCGGATTAAACGTGACGCGGGTTTTGCCAGATGGTTGTTACCTTCCCTGGAAAGAAGGCTCCTGGACTCTGGTTAACCAGCAAACGAGCTGGCTGATTCGCAGTGCTGCACATGCCTTCAACGAGCTTGATGAACGCTGGTTACAGCATCTTGCCACCCAGTTTTCTCCTGAAAATGTCATCTGTTTTGGCACAGCGGCTCCAGATATCGTGCCGGTCGATTCGCTTATCCAACATGCAGAATCTCCAGCATTACGTTTTTATTCTGCCAATCATTCTCTCCAGCACTACGACATGCTGCATGGTGTTTTTCGCAAACAGAAAACTGTCAGCAGATCGGGAAAATGGCTCGCCAGGCTGGCAGTAAGCAGTCTCATTTTTGCCATTCTCTCTTTTGCTGGTAGTCGGGGAATCGTTCTATGGCAGACGCTTGGGATTGAAGACCAGCTTCAGCAACAACAGCAGGAAACCTGGCAACAATATTTCCCGCAGATCAAACGAACGCACAACTTTCGTTTTTACTTCAAGCAGCAACTCGCCCAGCAATATCCTGAAGCGGTGCCATTGCTCCATCATTTGCAAACACTCTTACTGGAACATCCTGAACTGCAATTAATGGAAGCCAATTACAGTCAGAAGCAAAAATCACTGATTTTGAAAATAAGTTCGAAAAACGAAGGCAATATTGATCGTTTCTGTGAGTTAACACAGTCCTGGCTTCCGATGGAAAAAACAGAAAAAGATCCGGTCAGTGGTGTATGGACAGTAAGGAGCACAGGGAAATGATTAAATTATGGTGGGCTGAAAAATCCCCATCGGAAAAACAAATTATTATGGGGCTGGCGATTCTCTCGCTCTGCGTTTTCTGCTGGCTTGCGGTAATAAAACCTATCGATAACTACATTGCGGATCATCAATCCCGCATACAAAAAATTAAAAAGGATATTAAATGGATGCAAGACCAGGCGAGTGCACATGGATTACTTGACCATCCCACGCTCAGACAATCGGTCAAAAATATCCTTCTTGAGGAAGCAAAGCGTGAGAATTTAGCTATTACGCTAGAGAATGGCCCGGACGATACGCTGACAATTCATCCTGCCACATTCCCCCTCGAAAACGTCTCCCGCTGGCTGACTACGGCACAGATAACATACGGTATTGTTATTGAGGATCTTCAATTTACCCTTGCCGGAAACGAAGAGATCACCCTCAGGCATTTATCCTTCAGAGGGCAACAATAATGACAATGCTACTGCCGCTCTTCATTCTGGCTGGCTTTATTGCTGGTTACCTGGTGAATGCCGTGGCCTATCACCTCTCGCCTTTGGAGGATAAAACGGCGTTAACTTTTCGCCAGGTTTTGGTTCATTTCAGGCAAAAAAAATATGTCTGGCATGACACGTTGCCTATGGCACTTTGCGTGGTTGCGGCAATCGCCTGCGCCCTGGCACCTTTCATGCCGATCGTGACTGGCGCACTCTTTCTCTACTTCTGCTTCGCACTCACGCTCAGTGTTATTGATTTTCGTACCCAGCTCCTGCCCGACAAACTCACCTTGCCACTGCTCTGGCTTGGCTTGTTATTTAATGCGCAGTCTGGATTAGTTGATTTACATGATGCGATTTACGGCGCGGTAGCTGGATATGGGGTACTGTGGTGTGTTTTCTGGGGGGTGTGGTTTGTATGCCACAAAGAGGGATTAGGTTACGGTGATTTCAAGCTACTGGCCGCTGCAGGCGCGTGGTGTGGTTGGCAAACGCTACCAATGATATTACTTATTGCCTCGCTGGGAGGCATTTTTTACGCCATCGCATCACAACTGTGGCAGCGTCAGACCATCACCACAATTGCATTCGGCCCGTGGCTTGCGCTCGGTAGTATGATAAACCTGACGTATCTGGTCTGGATCTCTTATTAACCGGGAGGAATGTCCCTCCCGACATGGCTTAGCCTTCTTCGCGAATCTGTGCTTGCAAATAATTTTGCAGGCCCATTTTCTGAATCAAATCAAGTTCCGTTTCCAGCCAGTCAATATGGCCTTCTTCATCACGCAGAATTTCTATCATCATATCGCGGCTGACGTAATCATGAACGCTATCGGCATAACCAATTGCCTCGCGTAAATTCTTCGCGCCATCCAGCTCAAGTGCCAGATCAGAACGCAGCATTTCCTCAACATCTTCACCAATGTTTAGTTTTCCCAGATCCTGTAAATTTGGAAGACCTTCCAGAAAAAGAATGCGCTCTATATAACGATCGGCGTGTTTCATCTCATCAATGGATTCATGGTACTCCACATCATTGAGACGTTTGAGCCCCCAGTTTTTAAACATCCGGGCATGGAGAAAGTATTGATTGATTGCGACAAGCTCATTTCCCAACAGTTTGTTGAGATAATTTATAACTTTAGTATCACCTTTCATTTTTTGACTCCTTCGCTTCCACTCTTTGAAGCGTAGAACGGCTTACGAGTAAGTCAAAAAACACACTCCGTTTTATGCGGACTCCTTAAACTCCGGCAGCTGCATTAATTCATCCTCCATCACCTCACGTGCGGCTCTGACACATTTACCGCACTGGTTTCCAACCGGAATAAATTTTTTTAATTGCTGGAACGAGTGGGGAGAAAACTGGCGCACAGCCTGACGAATTTTTTTATCACTGATACCATTACAAAGACAAACGTACATAGAGACTCCCGTATACTTTCTTCAAAAATAAATGAAAATAGTTCTTATTTCAATTACGAAAAGACTCTTTTTTAATCAAAAAATAGAAATATGAATAAAAATAATGGGCTACAAAAATGTAGCCCATTGACAAAAAATGCGGCGATACCAGAAAGTATCGCCAGCAAATTTACTGCTTAGTAAACGGCGCGAAGATCGCACTGAATGCGTACTTCGGAGCTTGTTCTTTAGTCAGACCGTGGAATTCCGGAGACAGGTTAGTGCCGCCCGGCAGATCACGCGCGATTGACCAGATACCTACCATGCCGAGGTTGCGAGTTTGCGCATCCTGCATGACCAGACGAGCATCAGAGAGATAGAAAACTTCACCCTGAACGTCGTTCACGCCAACCATCGGCGTGGTGCCCATCATGGCGTCAATTTCTGCATCGCTCTTGTTGGGATGGAGGCCTTTCAATTGTGAATGCAGGTTGGCAATCGCCGACGTTGCACACTTACCGTGGATGTTCTGGCCTTCGGTATTTGCAGACTGACAAATTGCGTTACCGTAGTCCATGGTCATCACGTTCACACCCGCCAGCTCAACACCTTTCGCTTTGGCATCGCTCAGGACGTTCATTCCTTCCGGCGTCAAGCCAGTCGGCAGAATTGGCAAGGTGTACCAGATAGCAATATCTTTGCCTTCTGACTTCCATTTATCCTGCACCTTCTTCACGGCAAGGTTACGACGTTCAATAGATGCCTGATCCGCAACCCAGGTGCCTTCGATATCGAAGGCCAGGACTCTGAGATTCAGGTTATCAACGATGTCATAATAATGCTGCATCAGATCGTCAACGTTCTTACAGGAAGCCGCCAGCGGAGCGTTATTAGCACCACCGATAGACAGCATCACATCGCCGCCTGCTTCACGCAGAGCTTTAATTTTGCTGTACTGAGCGTAATTCTGCATACCGTAAGCAGTACCCCATGTCGGCAGACAGGTGTTCGCATCTTTACTCACCACAAACGCCAGCGTGAAGTGGTTGACGTTATGATTCTTAGCCAGCGCAGCCAGATCCGGGATTGTATTCAGCGTAAAGTCGACATACGGTGCATATACGTGTTTCGGCCACGCTTTCTTCGGCGTACCTACGCGCTCTTTGGTTCCGGTCCAGTCAACAAAGACACGCCACGGGTTGCTGTCAGATGGTGAAACCTTCTGCACTTTACTTTGAGAAATATAGTTCACGCCATTGAAGCGAATCAGCGTATCGCTGGCATAAAGCGTCGCTGGATTAAACTCTGGCGCATTTTTCAGCTCGTCGCTGCTATAGCTCTGTGCTTTACCCAATGGCTTCCACGGGCGGCTATTGCTACCGGTGGCGTTCTGGTTCGCAACCAGCGCAGGGTTATCATTTTGTGTCCAGAACAAGGCTTCATATGCCTGACCATCAACCACCACACGATCGCCTTTCACGTAGACTGTCGATGCAGACCACGCTTTTGCCGATTCGTATTTCTTCCACGGGTTATCGCCGCCAGGAACAAAGCCCCACGCGTCCTGATCCACTGACGTTTTATAATGCGCATCGTTATAATCTACAATGCTGTTCGCACTGTACGCTTTACTGGCCTGGAAGCCATCTGCAACGATAACGCCGCCGTTATCAATTTCACAGGTAGTCGGGTTACCGTACTGACTCATTTCCGCAGCGGTAGCTGTACGCACGAGACGCCATGGGTTATTGGAGTTCTCAGCGCTGGTGCCACGCGGGCAATCTTTAGAACCAACCCACCAGGCATTCTGATAGACATTACCATTGAAGATAACATGGTAAATTTCGCTACCTTCCTGACCACTCCATGCCTGTAATGAGTAATCGTTACTGCTATCCGCTGGTGTTGATGGCTCGTTGTTATCCGGAGTTGGGGTAACCGGAGTATCTGGTGTTACCGGCGCCGGATCAACCGGAGTCACAGCACCACCATTGTCCGGCTTAACAGAGCAGGAGCCTGGATTGCCATACTGAGTGATTTCTGTTGCCGTTGCCGCACAAACATAGCGCCATGGATTGCTGGCGTCGTTTTCTTTCGCATCGCCTGGGCAATTTGCCGCGCCTACCCACCAGGCGTTCTTATAAATGCCGCCGTTGTAGATAACGTACCATGTAGAAGAACCTTCCTGACCTTTCCAGGCTACGACAGCATAGTTGTCGTTTGACTTATCAGCTGGGGCTGGCTGAACATCAGGAGCCGGTTTAACGTCCGGTGCAGGCTGTGGTGCTGAAGTACAGGACTGTGGATTACTGGTTTGCGTGATTTCCGTTGCCGTAGCGGCACGGACATAACGCCATGGGTTGCTGGCATCATTGCCTTTCGCATCGCCCGGACAGTTAGAAGAGGCTACCCACCAGGCATTTTTATATACCGCGCCATTAAAGACGACATACCAGGTCTGACCGCCCTGCTGTTTATTCCAGGCAACTACAGATGAATTTGATGGAACAGTACCTTGTGCTGGTGTAGTTGAACCACCATTAGTTGGCGTATTGGATGCAGGCGTATTTGAAGTTGAAGAAGATGAGCTACTGCTCTTTTCGCAGGAAAGCGTATTGCCAAACTGGCTAATTTCAGCAGCCGTTGCCGTACGCTTTAAACGCCACGGGTTAGTTGCATCATTTGCTTTCGCTTTACCGGGGCAATTTGTAGAAGAAACCCACCAGGCATTTTCATAAACCTTACCATCGAAAATAACCTGATATTTACTTCCACCTTGTTGGTTATTCCATGCTTCCAAAGCAAATGCTGGTAAAGAGGAGCAAATCAACCCCATACCAATCATTGATTTGGTAAATGTATTTAATTTCATTATTATCCCTTTTGACGTATTAAAAAATACTTCAAGACATTAAGTCCTTCAATGAAATTATTTACTTTTTAATGGAACGCTTCAACATAGAATAAAACAAAGAAATAAAAATCAGAAAAAAGCCTGAATAAATAAAGTTTTATTAAATTTAATATATTCGCATTAAAAATATGTGTATCTAGTAATATTTATGAATTAGATATTTAGCACAGATAAAATTACGAATATTCGCGTCCCAGCTTTCATATGCAAAAAGGGCGCCGAAGCGCCCTTTTCAATTCAAAACTAATTAACGAGTAATTAGCTCAGAACTTTAGCTACAACGCCCGCGCCAACGGTACGGCCGCCTTCACGGATTGCGAAACGCAGACCGTCGTCCATCGCGATCGGGTGGATCAGGGTAACAACCATTTTGATGTTGTCGCCCGGCATTACCATCTCTACGCCTTCCGGCAGTTCGATAGTACCAGTCACGTCAGTAGTACGGAAGTAGAACTGCGGACGGTAGCCTTTGAAGAACGGAGTATGACGGCCGCCTTCATCTTTGGACAGAATGTACACTTCAGATTCGAACTTGGT
>NZ_SZVK01000041.1:0-38095 GCF_005280595.1 Escherichia sp. MR
CTGATAGAAACAGAAGCCACTGGAGCACCTCAAAAACACCATCATACACTAAATCAGTAAGTTGGCAGCATCACCCAAGCATTTTATCATGCGCAATTTTTCGCCAACGTTTCATCAGGGCATGTTCATTTGCTTGGCTTTATACCGGAGTATGTAAGGATACTGGAGCGGGGATATGTTTCTGACATGCATCGTTTGGAATATGTGCTACGTGATCAGGCTTTGCGCCGTTTAGCTACACTGGCAGAACAGTTGGTTTTGCCTGAAGGGTTTATCCATACCTATGTTTATCTTGGGACTCTTCCGGAAGGGGTGAAGGAACTGGCTGAACAGCAACTGGAAGATGTTATTGTGCTGGGAGCTACTCAGGAATTGGGTTTTGTCGATATGCTACGGCAGTTTAGCGTGCCGCTGTTGCTGATTTAATGACGATAAAAAAGCCTGAGTTCGATGAGGGACGAACTCAGGCGGGTATTAGGTTTTTACAGTAACACGCCGAGGCGCGTTGGCTGATTAGAACTGGTAGACTAAGCCTACAGCAACGATATCATCGGTCGCGATGCCGTTTGCTTTGTAGAAGTCATCATCGTTGTCCAGCAGGTTGATTTTGTAATCAACATAGGTGGACATGTTTTTGTTGAAATAGTAGGTTGCACCGACTTCAACGTATTTAACCAGATCTTTGTTGGTGTAACGCGGGTCGCCGTTGCCGTCATGAGCCCAACCGCCTAAATCCTTACCTTTAGATTGCAGGTAAGCGATGGACGGACGCAGACCGAAGTCGAACTGATACTGAGCTACAACTTCAAAGTTCTGTGTTTTGTTAGCGATAGCATCAGCGTCACCATAACCCGTCATATTACGAGTTTCAGCATACATGGCTGCTAAGTAAACGTTATTAGCGTCGTATTTAGCGCCAACGGTCCATGCTTCAGCTGTTTCACCGCCAGCTGTTATATCATTTCTATCACCGGCACGGGTATTATGAAAATCAGGTTTTGTTTGTTCATCAGTACGGTCAGAATTGGAGTAAGCAGCACCCAGGCTTAAACCGAAGTCAAAGTTATAGGAGGTTGACATACCATAACCATCGCCATTTTCTTTAGACAGTTTACGACCATCGCCGCTACCGGAGCCTTCCTGACCAAAGAAGAAACCCTCCCCGGAGCCTTCATTATTACCCTGATATTGCAGAGCAAAGTTCAGACCATCAACCTGACCGAAGAAGCCATTGTTACGGTAGGTTGCTACACCATTGGTACGGCCGTTCATGAAGTTGTCGGCGCCAGCATAAGTATCGCCACCAAATTCAGGCAGCATATCGGTCCACGCTTCGATATCATACACAACACCGTAGTTACGACCGTAGTCGAAAGTACCGTTCTGATCGAAACCTAAACCAGCGAACGCCAGACGGGTTGCTGAGTTATCACCGTCACCTTCAGTACCATTTGCTTGCAGGTTGTATTCCCACTGACCGTAACCAGTAAACTGGTCAGCGATCTGAGTTTCGCCTTTGAAACCGATACGGGCATATGACATGTCGCCATCAGCGCCCGAGTTGTCAGAAAAATAGTGTAGACCCGCTACTTTTCCGTAGAAATCCAGTTTATTACCATCTTTATTATAGACTTCAGCCGCATTTGCTGCGCCAGCAACTAATAACGCCGGGACCAGCATTGCCAGAACTTTTCTTTTCATTATGTATTCCCTTGTGATTATAATCTTCATGAATATAAAAATAAGTGCCGTTATCCAAAAAAAGCACATTTGGATACTATTCTATGAAGTTTATTTTATTTTAAGAAATACATGTAACAAATGTATTTAAAAGATTTCAAAATGTTTCTAATCTATTTAATATAATTCACGATTATGAGTTAAAACCATAAATATTCATGACATTTATGGTTTTATATCAAATAGTTATTGGTTTTTGATAAGAATGGATTGCGTCAATGATTGTTTCGCTAAAAATCGTGTGTGATCTTGCGCACATTATAAAATGACATAAAAAAAGCCGGCATCATGCCGGCTCAAAAATATAAACAAGACGATAAAAGGCTAATAACGGAGTTATCATGACACAGAAAACAAAAAAGGTATAATTGTATTCCTCGCTGATATATTGAATTAGTGAATTAATAAAACTACGATCAAAGTTAAATAAAATTTTTAATAGCTGTTTTTCCAGTAATTATTGCCATTGAACAAAAATCATCTATTTGTTCAAAAAATGAATGAGACTTGACTGGCTCAACCGATGTGGAAAAATGTGACTTTCATCACATAATAGGATCAGGTCTTAATTTTCCGGGTTATCTCAAAATGGAGCATGGTTCGACAACAATGGAAGAAAGACTCTCTCGCAGCCCTGGCGGCAAACTGGCTTTGTGGGCTTTCTATACATGGTGTGGCTATTTTGTCTGGGTGATGGCGCGTTACATCTGGGTAATGAGTCGGATCCCCGATGCCCCCGTGTCAGGATTTGAAAGTGATTTAGGTTCAACTGCGGGAAAGTGGTTAGGTGCGTTAGTGGGATTTTTATTTATGGCTATGGTCGGGGCATTGTTAGGTGGTATTGCCTGGTACACCCGACCACGGCCTGCGCGAAGCAGACGCTATGAGTAAAAACTGCTAAGGTTGCGCCCCTTTGGCAGCGGAGCGCGTATGAACTTACAACACTGGCAGGCACAATTTGAACGTTGGTTGAAAAACCATCATACACACCAGGACGCGGCTCATGACCTGTGTCATTTTCGTCGCGTCTGGGCGACAGCGCAGAAACTGGCGGCAGATGAAGACGTCGATATGCTGGTCATTTTAACCGCCTGTTATTTTCATGATGTCGTGAGTCTGGCGAAAAATCATCCGCAACGGCAGCGTTCCTCTTTACTGGCGGCAGAAGAAACGCGTCGCATTTTAAGTGCGGAATTTGCTGATTTTCCGTCAGAGAAAATAGACGCCATTTGCCATGCCATCGCGGCACACAGTTTCAGTGCGCAAATTACGCCTTTAACGGTGGAAGCCAAAATCGTGCAGGATGCAGACAGGCTGGAAGCATTAGGTGCGATAGGTCTGGCGCGCGTGTTTGCAGTTTCAGGTTCATTGGGGATGGCGCTATTTGACGGTGAAGATCCGTTCGCGCAACGTCGCCCACTCGATGATAAACGCTACGCGCTGGATCATTTCCAGACGAAGTTGCTGAAGCTACCGCAAACTATGCAAACGGCAAAAGGTAAACTGCTGGCACAACATAACGCCCGTTTTCTGGTGGAGTTTATGGCTAAGCTCAGTGCCGAACTGGCGGGCGAGAATGAAGGTGTGGATCATACGGTGATTGATGCGTTTTCGCCGGTTGACTGACCGCGTAGCCCTAAACAGAAGTAATTATGTTAACCTGTCGGCCATCTCAGATGGCCGGTTAAATCTATGCAGGAAAATATATCAGTAACCGATTCATACAGCACCGGGAATGCCGCACAGGCAATGCTGGAGAAACTGCTGCAAATTTATGATGTAAAAACGCTGGTAGCGCAACTTAATAGCGTGGGAGAAAACCACTGGAGTCCGGCGATTTTAAAACGTGCGCTGGCTAACGACTCGGTGTGGCACCGCTTAAGCGAAAAAGAGTTCGCCCATTTGCAAACGTTGTTACCCAAACCGCCAGCACATCATCCGCATTATACGTTTCGCTTTATCGATCTCTTTGCCGGTATTGGAGGCATCCGTCGCGGTTTTGAATCGATTGGCGGTCAGTGTGTATTTACCAGCGAGTGGAATAAACATGCGGTGCGCACCTACAAAGCTAACCATTATTGCGACCCGGCGACGCATCACTTTAATGAAGATATCCGCGACATCACTCTGAGCCATAAAGAGGGTGTGAGCGATGAAGTGGCGGCAGAACATATTCGTCAGCACATTCCTGAACATGATGTTTTATTGGCCGGTTTTCCTTGCCAGCCGTTTTCACTGGCTGGCGTATCGAAAAAGAACTCACTTGGTCGTGCGCACGGTTTCGCTTGCGATACCCAGGGCACGCTGTTCTTTGATGTAGTGCGTATCATCAATGCCCGTCGTCCGGCGATTTTTGTGCTCGAAAACGTCAAAAACCTGAAAAGCCACGACCAGGGCAAAACATTCCGTATCATCATGCAGACGCTGGATGAACTGGGCTATGACGTGGCCGATGCCGAAGATAATGGCCCGGACGATCCGAAAATCATCGACGGCAAACATTTTCTGCCGCAGCACCGAGAGCGCATCGTGCTGGTGGGCTTTCGTCGCGATCTGAATTTGAAAACAGATTTCACCTTGCGGGATATTAGTGACTGCTATCCGGCACAACGTATTACGCTAGCGCAGTTACTGGACCCGGTTGTCGAAGCAAAATATATCCTGACGCCGGTGCTGTGGAAGTACCTCTATCGCTATGCGAAAAAACATCAGGCGCGCGGTAACGGCTTTGGTTACGGAATGGTTTATCCGGACAACCCGCAGAGTGTTACGCGTACGCTTTCTGCCCGTTATTACAAAGATGGTGCGGAAATTTTAATCGATCGCGGCTGGGATATGGCGACAGGTGAGAAAGACTTTGACGATCCGCAGAATCAGCAACATCGTCCACGTCGGTTAACGCCTCGAGAATGCGCACGCTTGATGGGCTTTGAAGCACCCCATGAAGCAAAATTTCGTATTCCGGTTTCTGACACTCAGGCCTATCGCCAGTTCGGCAACTCGGTGGTAGTACCGGTATTTGCTGCAGTGGCAAAATTGCTTGAGCCAAAAATCAAACAGGCGGTGGCGTTGCGTCAGCAAGAGGTACAACATGGCCGACGTTCACGATAAGGCCACGCGTAGCAAAAACATGCGCGCGATTGCCACGCGCGATACGGCAATCGAGAAACGTCTCGCCAGCTTATTAACCGGGCAGGGGCTGGCGTTTCGTGTTCAGGATGCCAGCCTGCCCGGACGCCCGGATTTTGTCCTCGATGAGTATCGCTGTGTAATATTTACACATGGCTGTTTCTGGCATCATCATCACTGTTATCTGTTTAAAGTGCCTGCTACACGCACTGAGTTCTGGCTGGAGAAGATTGGCAAAAATGTAACGCGTGACAAGCGGGACATTAGCCGCTTACAGGAATCAGGTTGGCGTGTATTGATTGTCTGGGAGTGTGCGTTACGCGGACGGGAGAAATTGACCGATGCGGCGCTTGCCGAGCGTCTGGAAGAGTGGATCTGCGGCGAGGGCGCCAGCGCGCAGATCGACACTCTGGGGATTCATTTACTCGCGTGATCCATCCTGAATGACTGGCGCGACAATCGGTTTTGCCGGGAAGAGATATTTTCCCAACGTGACCAGCACTACTGCGAAGACAATCACGCCCAGCGCCAGCCATTCAATCTTCGACAACGTTTCGCCGCCCAGCCCCGTACCCAGCAAGACCGCGACTACGGGGTTAACGTATGCATAGCTGGTGGCGAGAGCCGGGCTGACATTGCGGATTAAATACATATAAGCATTGATGGCGATGATCGAACCAAACAGCGCCAGATACCCGACCGCAAGGAAGCCCGAAAGAGAAGGGAGCTTCGCCAGTTTTTCACCTGCAATCATCGACGCGATCATTAACACCACTCCAGCCGCCAGCATCTCAATGGCGCCCGCCATCATTCCTACTGGTAGGGTAATGCGCGAGCCATAAACCGAACCAAACGCCCAACTCACAGAACCGATCAAAATCAGAATCGCGCCCCACGGATTGCCGCTTAAATTACCGCCGCTATTGAGCATGATGATTCCGGCAAGCCCAATGGCGATACCCACCCATTCCAGCTTGCGCGTTTTAATGCCAAACAGGCGACTGAAACAGAGAGTAAAGAGAGGTACTGTTGCCACCACCACGGCGGCAATGCCGGAAGGAACATTTTGATGTTCAGCCACCGTTACCATACCGTTACCGACAGCAAGCAGTAATAAACCAATCAACGCGGCATTAAGCAGGGGACGCAGTGGCGGCAATTTGTGCCCACGCAGCAGTAAAAAGGCCATTAATAAAATACCGGCAGCCAGAAACCGCACGCCTGCCATCATTAACGGTGGCCAGCTTTCAACCCCAATCCGAATGACAAAATAGGTTGAGCCCCAAATGATATACAACGCAAACAGCGCGCCAAAAAGCGGTAACAACTGGCGGAAACGCATAATCCCTCACGATGGAAATAAAAAGGCGGTTCATAGTAAACGTGAAAATCATTTCGCTGGCGAGAGATATAATTGTGTTTGATTGTTAAAAAAATGTTGACCTGTGAAGCAAGTATCAGCCGGGCCGATTTTGCTTCATACTTAGCGCGTCAACGATAAAAATGAGAGGGAATGCTTTTGGCCGGGAGTAGTTTACTGACATTGCTCGATGATATCGCCACTTTGCTGGACGATATCTCCGTGATGGGCAAGCTGGCGGCGAAGAAAACCGCTGGTGTATTAGGGGATGACTTGTCGCTCAATGCGCAGCAAGTTTCAGGTGTGCGTGCCAATCGGGAGTTGCCCGTGGTCTGGGGCGTGGCGAAGGGATCGCTTATCAACAAAGTGATTCTGGTGCCGCTGGCGCTGATCATCAGTGCTTTTATCCCGTGGGCGATTACGCCACTGTTGATGATTGGTGGCGCATTTCTCTGCTTTGAAGGGGTAGAGAAGGTGCTGCATATGCTGGAGGCGCGTAAGCACAAAGATGATCCGGCGCAAAGTCAGCAGCGTCTGGAGGCACTGGCGGCGCAAGATCCACTGAAGTTTGAAAAGGACAAAATAAAAGGGGCGATTCGAACCGATTTTATTTTGTCTGCGGAAATCGTTGCCATCACGCTGGGGATTGTGGCGGAAGCGCCGTTGCTTAATCAGGTGCTGGTACTTTCAGGGATCGCACTGGTCGTGACCGTGGGTGTTTATGGTCTGGTGGGTATCATCGTTAAGATTGATGATTTGGGTTACTGGCTGGTGGAAAAATCCAGTACGGTTATGCAAGCGACAGGCAAGGGGTTGTTGATTATTGCCCCCTGGCTGATGAAAGCGTTATCGATAGTCGGTACGTTGGCGATGTTCCTGGTCGGCGGCGGTATTGTGATACATGGCATCGCGCCGCTGCATCATGCGATTGAACATTTCGCCGGGCAGCAGAGTGCGCTGGTCGCAATGATATTACCGACTGTTTTAAATCTGATTCTTGGTTTTATCATCGGTGGTATCGTCGTGTTGGGAGTGAAAACGATAGCGAAATTGCGCGGTCAGGCACATTAATATTCTCATTGGCTATTATGCAAAATTCGCCATTCTCGACTAAGGTGAACAAGTTTCACTCGAAAAAAGGAGGCGAGTATGAGCTTTGTGGTTAGTGAGGAAGTGACGGTCAAAGAAGGCGGCCCGAAGATGATTGTTACTGGGTATTCCAGCGGCATGGTTGAGTGTCGGTGGTATGACGGTTACGGTGTCAAACGGGAAGCCTTTCATGAAACTGAGCTTGTTCCGGGGGAGAGGCGTCGTTCGCCGGAAGAAGCCTGAAAGCGTATAATTAACACCAAGCCGGATAAGGCGTTCACGCCGCATCCGGCTGTTGTGCCAGCGTCTGCATTGAATGCCTGATGCGTCTTATCATGGCAACATTATAAAATTATTGCTGTTTGGCGGTACGTTATCGCCAGGTTATGCCAGAATCATAAGAAAGCAGGTTGGGAGTCGTCAGGGTGCAGCACGAGACAGAAATGGAAAACCAGAGCTGGCTGAAAAAACTCGCGCGCCGCCTGGGGCCTGGTCATGTCGTTAATCTCTGCTTTATTGTGGTGTTGATCTTCTCAACGTTACTTACATGGCGTGAAGTGGTGGTTCTGGAAGATGCCTATATTTCAAGCCAGCGTAACCATCTGGAAAATGTTGCCAACGCGCTTGATAAACAACTGCAATATAACGTTGATAAATTATTGTTTTTACGTAACGGGATCGTGAAGCCCTCGTTGCGCCGCTCGATTTCACTTCTCTGCGCAATGCCGTTACCGAGTTCGAACAACGTCGCGATGAACATGCCTGGCAGATAGAACTCAACAGACGGCGCACCTTGCCAGTAAACGGTGTCTCGGATGCGTTAGTCAGTGAGGGGAGTCTGCTTTCCCGCGAAAATGAATCCCTGGATAATGAAATTACCGCCGCGCTGGAAGTTGGTTACTTACTGCGTCTGGCGCACAACTCCTCATCAATGGTTGAACAAGCGATGTATGTCTCGCGCGCCGGATTTTACGTTTCGACGCAGCCGACGCTATTTATGCGTAATGTGCCTGGGCGTTACTACGAATTTGTCACCCAACCCTGGTTTATCGGTCATTCACAACGAGAAAACCGTCAACGTGCGGTGCGTTGGTTTACCTCTCAGCATGAGCATAACAATGCTACTGAACCACAGGTCACTGTAAGCGTGCCGGTCGATAATAATAATTACTGGTATGGCGTATTGGGGATGAGTATTCCCGTGCGTTCAATGCAGCAATTTTTACAAAATGCTATCGATAAAAATCTCGATGGCGAATATCAACTCTATGACAGCAAACTGAAATTATTGACCTCATCTAACCCGGACCATCCTGGCGAAGATCTCTTTGATCCTCGTGAACTGGCATCACTTGCGCAGGACATTGAACACGATACGCGCGGTGGTATTCGGATGAACAGCCGCTATGTTAGCTGGGAACGGCTGGATCATTTCGATGGCGTATTAGTGCGTATCCATACGCTTAGTGAAGGTGTACGTGGTGATTTTGGCAGCATAAGTATTGCATTAACCCTGCTGTGGGCGCTCTTCACCACCATGCTACTTATCTCCTGGTATGTGATTCGCCAGATGGTAAGCAATATGTTTGTCCTGCAAAGTTCGCTGCAATGGCAAGCGTGGCACGACACCTTAACCCGCATGTATAACCGTGGTGCACTGTTCGAAAAAGCGCGTCCGCTTGCTAAATTGTGCCAGACACACAAAACATCCTTTTTCTGTCATTCAGGTCGACCTTGACCATTTTAAAGCGATTAATGACCGCTTTGGTCACCAGGCAGGCGATCGTGTGTTGTCACATGCCGCCGGATTAATTAGTCGTTCATTGCGAGCCCAGGATGTTGCCGGACGAGTTGGCGGCGAGGAGTTTTGTGTGATTCTGCCGGGCGCTAACCTGGAGCAGGCAAAAGAAGTTGCCGAACGCATTCGTCTGAAGCTGAATGAAAAAGAGATGTTGATTGCCAAGAGCAAAACCATCCGCATTAGTGCTTCGTTGGGGGTGAGCAGCAGCGAGGAAACCGGCGATTATGATTTTGAACAATTACAGTCGCTTGCCGATCGTCGGCTTTATCTCGCTAAACAGGCAGGGCGTAATCGGGTTTTTGCGAGCGATAACGCTTAACGAGCGGTGAAAAAGTGATCCAGTCCTTCGCGCCAGCCTTCCGGTCCTTCTCGCTGCGTTCGCCAGACCCTGGCAGGCTCCTCATTTTGCAGATGAACACCTTCCCGGTTTAGCCCTTTCACAATGACTGCGTAATCCATCACCTCCAGTAAGGGGGCATCATTTGGACCATCGCCTAAGCCGATCGTCGTCGGACGTTCTCCCCCTGATTGTTGATATATTGCGATGATCCAGTTAGCTGCCTGATCTTTTCCGGCAGAGGCATCCAGTACATGCCAGAAGCGAGCGCCTTGTACAAACTGTAACCCCAGCTCGTTCAGGCGGGCGGTAAATTGCGCCATCCGCTCGTCACTGTCGCGCCAGATGAGCGTGACTGAGGCTTCATGTAACTGCGTCAGCGCCGCCTGGCTGCGGCTTAATCCCGTCCATTCCGCAATGGTTGTATCATCGACATCATCAAAGGTGGTGAATTTGAAATGTTCTTTCTCGCGCAGCGTATTCAACACCAGACTGATTTCACTATGGGCAATGCCCGAGATGATCCGGGGATAACCGTCGATATCTTGCCATTGATGATCCAGTTGGATCACCGCGCCGTTTTCGGCAATCATCGGCAACCCTTGTAGCCCCACGTTTTTTTGCAGGTACAGCATTTCCGCTGACGTTTTACTGCTACAGAGAATCACAGGCACGCCTGCTTCCCGTAAACGGTTTAACCAGGGAGCGGCAGGCTGCCAGTCATAACTATGACTATCTAACAGGGTGCCATCGAGATCGGTGAAAATCAGCAGTGGTTGTTGAATTGAAAGCATGGTAGCGCATACTCCCTTTACCAGGATGTTTCTCAAAATAGCACGATTTGTATTTGATCATTTTTCGGGAGCGATCCCGCTCGTAGCAGAGCTCGTAAGGGGTGACGGAAGTCACAGTTCCATTCATTAATGACATTAATCATTCGCGCAAAGAATATTTCCTTGTCAGCGAAAAAAATTGCAGATAAGGTGATGAACACATCAGATTTCCTGGTGTAACGAATTTTTTAAGTGCTTCTTGCTTAAGCAAGTTTGATCCCGACCCCCACAAGGGTCGGGATTTTTTTATGTTGCATTTAGCGGTTCACTTCCGAGACGCTAAAGTCATGGATGTCCAGCTCAAAGGCATCCGCTAATTCACGCCATGTATGATATTCACGCCCATCAACGCTGACGTGCTCAGAATCGCTCTGGCTGCGATGAACTTCGCTTTCGCTAATTTCATTGATCGCCGCCAGCAGGGCATCGACATCGACGCTGACCTCTCGTTTTGCGGTATCGCTGTACTCTTTTGCGGTCTTCATCATCTTTCCTCGCAACCGTTACTCATTTGTTGCTGCCGACCGTTATGTCAGCCTGGCATCTCTTAAGTATAGACCGTCGAGAAAATCAGCACTCGCGTGCGCCCGGCGCTGCCAGAAAAACGAAATTGTTCTACACTGGCACAAAGCCACAGGAGGAAAACGATGAAGGTGAATGATCGGGTAACAGTCAAAACGGATGGCGGTCCGCGTCGTCCTGGCGTGGTACTGGCAGTTGAGGAGTTTAGTGAAGGCACAATGTACCTGGTTTCGCTGGAAGACTACCCGCTCGGCATCTGGTTCTTTAATGAGGCAGGGCATCAGGACGGTATCTTTGTGGAGAAAGCAGAGTAATTTTATTCATTCTGACTGGTGGGAAACCACCAGTCAGAATGTTTTAGCGCATGTTGACAAAAATACCATTAGTCACATTATCCGTCAGTCGGACGACATGATAGATAACCTGTTTATTATGCGTTTTGATCTTACGTTTAATATTGCCTTTATGCGATGAAACGGTCTTGGCTTTGATATTCATTTGGTCGGAGATTTGAATGGTTCCCTGACCTGCCATCCACATTCGCAACATACTCGATTCGGTTCGACTCAATGATAATGTCGGCATATTTAAAACAGTGGCCATCGTTGTCTCTTTTTTCAGAATATCGCCAAGGATATCATCGAGAGATTCCGGTTTAATCGATTTGGAACTGATCAATAAATTTTTTCTGACCAACAGATATTCATCAAAATGAACGTTGGCAATCGCCATAAAAACGATAAATAACGTATTGGGATGTTGATTAATGATGTGCTTGATGCGTTGACTGTTAGAAGTATCGTGGATAAAACAGTCCTCATTAATAAACACCACTGAAGGGCGCTGTGAATCACAAGCGATGGCAAGGTCATCAACGGTTTCGATGTCGTTGATTTCTCTTTTTTTAACCCCTCTACTCAACAGATACCCGGTTAAACCTAGTCGGGTGTAACTACATAAATCCATAATAATCGTTGACATGGCATACCCTCACTCAATGCGTAACGATAATTCCCCTTACCTGAATATTTCATCATGACTAAACGGAACAACATGGGTCACCTAATGCGCCACTCTCGCGATTTTTCAGGCGGACTTACTATCCCGTAAAGTGTTGTATAATTTGCCTGGAATTGTCTTAAAGTAAAGTAAATGTTGCGATATGTGAGTGAGCTTAAAACAAATATTTCGCCACAGGAGTATCCTGGAAGATGTTGTCTGATTTTATTTTTCAGATAATCCTTAGGATAACACGATAAACATTACGGAATCATATTGCTGGAAATTCGCTAATAATGTCCGCCAGTAAATTAAAAATTTCACTAAATAAATGTTCGCAAAATGGAGCAATTAACGGCATTAATGCTGCCATTAATGAAATGCCGACCGTCAGCGTTAATGGAAAACCGATAACGAAAATTGATAGTTGCGGAGCCATACGATTAAGCAATCCCAGCGCCAGATTCAGCGTCAGCAGCAGGGTAATAAGCGGTAATGCCAGCATAAATCCGTTGAGAAAAATCAAACTTCCCGCTTTGGTGAGTGCCAGAAAAGCATTGCTGTTAAGCGGTTCGCCACCAATCGGCAGGGTGTGAAAGGTATCGACCAGCAGCGAAATCAACCATAAATGACCGTTAAATGTCAGGAACAGCAGTAACGCCAGCATATCCATGATGCGCGCTAAGACGGGCATATTGAGATGGCTACCAGGATCCACAAACGTCGCAAATGACAGCCCCATTTGCAGACCGATAATTTCGCCTGCGGTTCGTACAGCGGCAAAGGCAAATTGCATGGTAAAGCCAAGCGCAATGCCAATCAGGATCTGCTGCATTGCCAGCCACAGGGCATTAAACGAAAAAATGGAAACATCGTTGGCAGGTAATGCCGGAGCTATGGCGAACGTGATCATCATTGCGAGACCCAGTTTCACCCGTTTCGGCACGCTGCGTTCGCTCAAAATGGGCGCGGTAGAAATGAGCGCCAGCACGCGCAGTAATGGCCAGAAATACAGGCTTAACCAGGAAAGCCATTGATCGCTCGTCACCTGCAACATAGTACGGGTTACCCGATGATATACGGCAGGTTAGTGAACAAGGTGCGGACGTAATCCAGCAACAGGTTGAGCATCCACGGTCCGGCAATAATAATGGCGATAAATACGGCGATAATTTTCGGAATAAACGACAGCGTCATTTCGTTAATCTGCGTGGCAGCCTGCAAAATGCTGATGATAAGGCCAGTGACCAGCGCCACCAGCAGCAGCGGGGCAGCCAGCGCCAGCGCGACTTTCATCGCTTCTGTCCCCATCATCATGACCGATTCGGGTGTCATTTTGCCTCTCTAGCTGTAAAAGCTCTGCGCCAGCGAACCGACAAGCAATTGCCAGCCATCCACCAGCACAAACAGCATCAGTTTAAAGGGCAGAGCAATGGTGGCGGGTGGAACCATCATCATCCCCAACGCCATCAAAACGCTGGCAATCACCAGATCGATAATCAAAAAAGGAATGAAAATCGTGAAGCCTATCTGGAATGCGGTTTTTAACTCGCTGGTCACGTAGGCCGGGAGCAAAATGCGCATCGGCACAGCCTCCGGTCCCTGCAACGGGCCAGTATTAGCCAGTCTGGCAAACAACCCTAAATCCGCCTCGCGGGTCTGACGCAGCATAAATTCACGCAGCGGCTGCGCTCCTTTTTCCAGCGCCTCCTGCATGGAGATTTTCTCTTCGCTGAATGGCTGGTATGCATCGACATAAATTTTGTCGATCACCGGAGACATAATAAAAAAGGTCAAAAACAGCGCCAGCCCCAGCAATACCTGGTTGGGCGGCGCGGAGGGCGTTCCCAGCGCGTTACGTAATAAACCAAAAACAATGATGATGCGGGTGAAGCTGGTCATCATCAGTAAAATCGCCGGAATAAACGTCAATGAGGTGATGAACACCAGCGTCTGCACCGGGAGCGACCAGCTTTGTCCACCACCAGGTAGCGGCTGGCTGGTGATACCAGGCAGTTGCGCGAACGCGAGGGGCGTAACCAGCCAGAGAAGAACCGGCGCGACAGACAACAAACGACGCATCAGGATCTCCCGCTACGCTTGAGCAAGTTTTTCATGACCGACTGAAAATCGGCCTGTGGTATCTCTTCTGTGGGTGCTGAAGGGGGAAGTTTATGCAGCAAATTGATTTGCCCTGCGGTAACGCCGAGCACCAGCCGCGCATCGTCCACATCGACCACCACGACCCGTTCACGCGTGCCCAGCGAGGCGCTGGCGCTAATTTTCAGACCGTTAATGCCAGTGCGTTTAGGGGCAAATCCCAGCCGTTTTACCAGCCAGGCAGCAGCGAGGATCAGGACAATAATGGCAATCAGTGCGCCACTCACCTGAAGGAGCGGCGCGGTGGAAACTGGCGCAGAAGATTGCACAGTGGCGTGGTTATTCATCACTAACGGCTCAGGCGGCGCATTCGCTCAGACGGGGTAATGATATCGGTGATCCGCACGCCGTATTTATCGGCAACGACCACCACTTCGCCCTGGGCGATTAAATAGCCGTTGATCAGAATATCCAGCGGTTCGCCCGCCAGACCGTCCAGCGCCACGACTGACCCTTGCGTCAGACGCAACAGCTCTTTGATGGTCATACGTGTGCGACCCAGCTCGACGGTCAGCTTAACCGGAATATCCATAATCAGGTCGATATCCTGCAATGTTCCACTGACGTCGCAGCCGCCAAGCTGCTGGAACACGGCTTCAGTCGCGCTTTTGCCGCTTGTTGATTTTTGTTCGCTCAACGCTTCAGCCCACAGATCGTCCATTGCGCCGTTGTTGTAATCGGCCGGATTATTCAAGTCACTCATTTGGGCTGTTCCTCGTTCAGAGAATTCAAAATCGGGTTAATCAAATGTTCTATCCGTAACGCATATTGACCGTTGATGGTGCCGTACTGGCTGGTCAGTACCGGAACGCCGTCAACATGGGCGATGATGCGATCGGGTTTTTCTATCGGCAGGACATCGCCGGGTTTCAGTTTCAAAATCTGCGACAGGCGCAGCGATATATCGGCAAAGTTGGCGACCAGTTCCAGCTGTGAGTGCTGCACCTGACGCACCAGGTTATCGCGCCAGTTCTGATCTTCATTACGCGAGTTTTCCAGCGGCGGGTTAACCAACAATTCCCGTAGCGGCTCGATCATGCTGAATGGCAGGCAGATATTAAATTCGCCGGTCAGGTTGCCAATTTCGACATGAAAAGGCGTGTTAACCACAATGTCGTTCGGCGAGGTGGTGATATTGGTAAATTTCACCTGCATTTCGGAACGCACGTACTCTACTTCCAGCGGATTAATCGCCTTCCAGGCGTCGCTATAGCCTTCAAGTGCCAGCTTCAACATGCGATTAATGACGCGCTGTTCGGTATGCGTAAACTCGCGACCTTCTACTTTGGTCGGGAAGCGACCATCACCGCCAAACAGGTTATCCACGGCGATAAACACCAGACTTGGCGAGAACACCACCAGCCCGGTGCCGCGCAGCGGTTTCAGATGGATAAGGTTCAGGTTGGTCGGCACCGGCAGGTTGCGGGCAAATTCATGATACGGCTGAATGCGGATCGCCCCGACGGTAATGTCCGGGCTACGGCGCAGCAGGTTAAACAGCCCCATGCGGAAATGACGGGCAAAACGCTCATTAATGATTTCCAGCGCCTGCAAACGTTCGCGCACAACCCGTCGTTGGGTATTGGGATCGTACGGACGAATATCACTTTCGCCGCCAGCACTGGTTGTCGGTTCGTCTTTGACCTCGCTGTCGCCATTCAACAGCGCATCAATTTCAGCTTGAGAAAGAATACTATCGCCCATGTCGTTATCGCAGAATAAAAGCGGTATACAGCACGTCGGTGACATCCTGTTTCGGTTGCCCGGCAACGAGCGGGGTGGAGAGTGTGGCTTTAATTGCGGCAATCAGCTTTTGCTTGCCTTCTTCAGTTGCCAGCACGGCGGCATCCTGGCGCGAAAACAGTAACAGCAAGCGACTGCGGACTTCCGGCAAATACTCGCTCAGGCGCGAACGGGTGGCTTCATCTTTCAGTCGCAGTGTTATGCCGATATAAAGCACGCGATCCGCTTCGCCCAGATTGACCGTAAAAGTGTCCAGTGCATAGAAGACAGGTGAGAGTACGACGTGTTGCTGTGCTTTGTCGTCAGTAGCAGCCTGACGCGAATGCCAGTAGCTGTAACCCGCGCTGGCGCAGGCCGCGAGAGTAATGAATACCAGGATCGGGAGCCAAAGCGATCGCTTGCTTTTCTTGCTTATCGCGTAATCAGTCATGTGTTGCGGTCTTCCTGTGTCGCTACTGCTTATCGGCTAATTATCCTGTGTCTTAAGCGCGGCAAAGCGTGGAAAAGACGTGGATTACGGTGCCACCTCTGACGTTAGGCGAAAATATCAACGCCGCTATTGCCTGTTGCACGCCCTTGTAAAGAGGCGGGAACCGGCAGTGCATCGTCATCTTCGACAGCCAGGTGTTCATGGCTTGTTGTGCGCGGACTTTGCTGTTGCTGGGACGCGGCCTGCTGCTGACCGTTAAAACTCTCGCCGCTGATATTGCTCTGTCCTAACTGAATACCGCTTTCTGCCAGTTGTGTGCGCAGTGCTGGCAGAGCCGCCTCCAGTGCCGCGCGAACGTGCTGATGCGGCGAAACCATCTGGATTTGCGCCTGGTTGTCATCCACCTTAAGGGAGATTTGCACCTCGCCTAAATCCTGCGGATGCAAACGCAGCTCGGCACTTTGTTGTCCCTGACGGGTAAACAGCGAAATATGCTGGCTTAATGATTGTTGCCATTCGTGAGAACCCAGCGGTGCACTCAAAACAGGCGCTGCGACGGTGGGCAGTGGCTGCGTCTGGTGCGAAGTGATTAGCGGACTGGCGGCAGCGGTCACCGGCGATGGCGTGCTGATGACTTCCGCTTTACTCTGGGTTTCAGCAATCAGCGGTGTTAATGGCTGAGTTGGAGCGCCAGGGGCATCGTCAGTCTGTGCTGTGGTGAGTTGCGCAGAAGTCAGTTTTGTGAAAAGCGTTGGCTTCTCTGTCGGTAACACGGTTGACGGCGTATTAGTCACTTTGGGTGTATTGTCAAAACCCGGTAACATCGCGAAAAGGGCGCTCAGGCTTGCGGTGACGTCTTCATTAAGATCATCCGCTTTTTCGTCTTTTGTCGTATTTTTGTCAGCCGCAGCCAGCGTCATCGCCTGAGCGGCGGTTAACGGTGTTGATGTGGCGTGTTCGTCATTAACGACTGGCGGTGTATCATCCACAGGGAGCAGTAAATCCGTTTGTTGCGCATCGGAAAGAATATCACTCACCAGCGGTTCGCCTTTTGTGGCAGTTTTATTTGTTGCCACCAGCAATTGGATCGCAGCTTTGTCGGTTGTTGTATCGTCTGCTAATGCCCCGCTCAACAATGCGAGAAAATCTTGAGCGACATCACTGGCTTTGCCGCCGGGCAATGCGGAGGTGTCAACGTCAGCGGTAATCAAGGGCGCTAAGCGAATCATTCTGGTTTCCTCATGGCGGCGCGCTGGGCGAACTCATCCATCTTTTTCTGATCGAGGCGGTTTTCTGCCAGTAGCGCCGCCGTGGATTGCCGTTCCTGTAGTGTCTGCCAGGCCTGCAAACGTTGTTTTTTCTCCCGCCAGTTATTCAGGGCAACATCAACTTTTTGTGTCCACTGCGTGAGTTGCTGGTGATGCTGGGTAATGGCTTTTTCCAGCGTCTGAATAAACTGCTGATAGTTGATCCAGCGGTTGCTGGTCATCCCGGCACTCATATCGCTATTCAGGTTGTTTCGATATTCATTCTGATAATCGATCAGCATTTTGAGTTGTTCTTCTGCCTGCTGACATCCGCGACGCATTTCACCCAACAGACGTGCGGCGTTATCCACCTCTTTTTCTGCCAGATCTTTCAGGGTCGCCAGTGCGCCATGTTCTGCCATCTGCTGTTATCTCCTGCGTAGTCACACTGTCGGAAAAATACGTTCCAGCCCCTGAAGAGAGTCTTCCCAGTCCGCGCGTTCAAAAATACCTTGTTGCAAATAGCCCTCCAGCTGCGGCCACAGGGCGATGGCTTTATCGAGCATTGGATCGCTGCCTTTGGCGTAAGCGCCGACACTGACCAGATCGCGATTACGCTGAAAGCTCGACAACAACTGTTTGAATGTGCGCACTCGCGCATAATGTTGCTCGCTGATTAACGCCGTCATTGCACGGCTGATCGACGCTTCAATATCGATAGCTGGATAGTGCCCGGCTTCCGCCAGTCGGCGAGACAGCACAATGTGACCGTCGAGGATTGCCCGCGCGGAGTCAGCAATCGGATCCTGCTGGTCATCGCCTTCGGTGAGCACGGTATAAAACGCGGTAATCGAGCCGCCGCCGCTGATGCCGTTTCCGGCACGCTCGACCAGTGCTGGCAATTTGGCGAACACCGACGGCGGATAACCTTTAGTGGCTGGCGGTTCGCCAATCGCCAGCGCAATCTCACGCTGAGCCATCGCGTAGCGGGTGAGGGAGTCCATAATCAGCAACACATGCTGACCACGATCGCGAAAATCCTCGGCAATGCGCGTGGCATAGGCGGCACCCTGCATTCGCAGAAGTGGGGAAACATCTGCCGGTGCGGCAATCACCACTGAGCGTGCACGTCCTTCAGCACCGAGGATATTCTCAATAAAATCTTTTACTTCGCGCCCACGCTCGCCAATCAAACCCACGACAATCACATCGGCGCGGGTGTAACGTGCCATCATTCCCAGCAGCACACTTTTACCGACGCCGGAACCGGCAAACAGCCCCATACGCTGCCCGCGCCCGACGGTAAGCAGGGCATTGATAGGACGCACGCCCGTGTCCAGCACATGTTCAATCGGTGTGCGTTGTAACGGGTTAAACGGCGGGGTAATCAGCGCACCGGTTTCAGTCGTATCGGGGGAGGGGAGGCCATCGAGCGGTTTACCGCTGCCGTCCAGAACGCGACCTAATAACGCCGAACCGAGCGGCAACTGTTTGCCGCTTTGCAGGCCATCGCCGGAGATATTTTTGGCATAAACGCGTGCGCCGGGCAGGACACCTTCCACTTCCTCCAGTGGCATTAAAAACAGTCGTTGACCATTAAAGCCAACCACTTCGCTTTCTACTTCGTGAGTTTCAGTGCCGTTCTGGCGTTCAATCACACAGGTTGCGCCGAGCGGCAATTGCAATCCGGTAGCTTCCAGCACCAGCCCGGTGGCGCGGGTTAATCGCCCGTAGCGACGCACCGCAGGCAACTGCGCCATTTTGGCTTCAAAGTTGTCCAGTGTGGTTAGCCAGCGTGTCAGGCGCGTGGTCATTACACTACTCCCGGCGCTGCCAGACGGCAGAGTTCTTGCCAGCGAGTGGCGACACTGGCGTCGAGATCGCCTTCATCGGCGGAGACTTTGCAGCCGCCGGGATGGAGTGTCGGATCGCCCCGCAAGCGCCAGCCATGCAAACCTAAGGTTGCGCCGAGCATTTCATCGATGCGTTGCAGATCGTCCGGGTGTACGCGCAGCTGCGGTTTGCCGCTGAATAACGGTTCTTGCTGTAACAACTGCTGGATCTGCTTAATCAACGCCGCATTGTCCACCGTTGGCGTCTGACCGATCACCTGACGCGCCGCCTCCAGCGCCATCTGCATCAGGCGCGAAGCAATCACACTATCAAGCGCATCAAGCGTGGTTTGAAATTCGCTGACCAGTTGCTGCATCCGGGCATGAATCGGCGCTTGCTGGGATTTTGCTTGCGCCAGTCCTTGTTCCAGCCCCTGAGCGATTCCTTCCTGATAGCCTTGTTCGTGGCCTTGCTGGCGACCTTCGGTAATTCCCGCCTGATAACCTTGCTCATGGGCCTGCATTTGCAGTTGCGCCAGTTGTTGCTCAAGGTTGGGTTCGGCCTCTTCAGGAATGCTCTCTTCTGGCTCGACCATGGGTACAAACACCGCCTGCGGCGGCGCAAGATCGTCCGGTGTCCAGGTTTTCCACGGCAGATTATCAGACATAGGTATCCTCGCCGCTGCCAATCACAATCTCGCCGGTTTCGGCAAGACGGCGAACAATCAGCAGAATCGCTTTCTGTTCGTTCTCGACCTGCGACAGACGCACCGGACCACGATTGGCGAGATCGTCGCGCAGAATATCGGCGGCACGCTGCGACATATTGCGCAGGAATTTCTCGCGCAGTGGCTGCTCGGCACCTTTCAGGGCGATCAGCAGCGATTCTGAATCCACTTCCTGCAACAGGCGCTGGATGCTGCGATCATCGACATCCACCAGATTTTCGAACAGGAACATCTCGTCGATGATCTTCTGCGCCAGCTCACCGTCAAATTCACGCACGGCGGTAATAACCGCTTCTTCCTGCTGGGTTTTCATCAGGTTGATAATCTCGGCTGCCGTTCTCACGCCGCCCATTTTGCTGCGTTTGAGATTCTGACCGTCGAGAAGGCCATTGAGTACTTCGGTCAGTTCCGCCAGCGCGGCAGGCTGTACGCCGCCAAAGGTCGCAATACGCAACATCACGTCGTGGCGCAGACGTTCATCGAACAACGCCAGAATATCAGCGGCCTGGGCGCGCTTCAGATGCACCAGAATGGTGGCGATAATCTGCGGATGCTCATCGCGGATCAGATCGGCGGCGCTCTGCGGTTCCATAAAGTTGAGTGTCTCAATACCACTGGCGGTATCGCGGGTTTCGAGGATATCTTCCAGCAGGCTGGCGGCACGCTCTTCACCAAGGGCTTTGACCAGCACCGAACGTAGGTAATCGTTGGCGTTGATATTCAGCGCCGCGAACTGTTCAGCTTCTTGCTCAAACTCTGCCAGCACATCCGTTAACTGCTTATTGGAGATCTGCGTGACGTTTGCCATCGCCGCACTCAGGGTTTGCACTTCGCGCTGGGAGAGGTGTTTGAATACCTCAGCCGCCCGGTCTTCGCCAATGGTCATTAGCAGGATGACGCTCTTTTCGGTGCCTGTCAGGTTACTCATGATCGTTGTTTATCCACTGGCGAATGACCAGCGCCACCACGCGCGGATCGTTATCAGACATGTCACGGATACGCTGGCTCATTACTTCAGCTCCCAGACGTTGGTTAGTGCGGCGTTGCTGTAGTTGTTCGTCTTTGCTCAGGCGGACTTCTACCGCATCTTCCTCTTCCGCGCGGCTCTGTGCCTGTTGCTGTACAGCTTTCATCGTCTCGGCGCGACGTGTTAGCTGTGGGCGTACCGCTTTACGCCACAGCAGCCACGCCACCAGCAGCACCAGCAACCAGCGCCCGGCAGCCAGCAACTGATCGATAAATGCCTGCTGTTGCCAGAATGGTAGTTCTCCACCGCTTTCGTCAGTGCTATTGAATGGCGAGTTGACGACATTGAGCGAGTCGCCGCGTTTTTCCGAAAAGCCCATCGCTTCGCGGGTCAGATCTTCAATCTGCTTCATCTGTTCGGTGCTGAGAGGCAACGGTTTGCCATCTGGCAACGTTTTGTAATTCACCACTACCGCAACGGATAAGCGTTGCACATCGCCCACGTTCATCTTGGTATGACGAATGGTGCGATCGACTTCGTAGTTACTGGTTTCATTACGCTGCGTGCTACGCGGTCCACTATTGCTGGTGGTGCTCGCCTGCTGCTGGCGATTATTTTGATTTGCCGGAGGCGTACTGATTGGTGCGTTATTCGCAGGCGCTGGCTGATTCGACAACGCACCCGGTACGCCGCCCGGATAACCGGAACCGCTTTGCTCGCTCTCATTAAGCTGGCGTGAGCGGAGCGCCGCCTGTGATTCGTTGCCGTTAGGGCGATACTGTTCTTCTGTTTGCTCTTTACTGGCGAAGTCCAGTTGTGCCGTTACCTGGGCGTGAATATTGCCGTTGCCGACAATAGGCGACAGGATCGCTTCAATACGCCGCTGAATGCGTCCTTCGACATCGCTGGCATATTTCAACTGGACGTCATTAAGGTCACGCCCGCTGGTGTTGGATTGGGTTAACAGATGTCCGCCCTGATCCACCAGCGTGACATTTCCTGGTGGTAGACCGGCAACCGCGCTGGAAACCAGATGTACAATGGCGCTAATTTGCCCTTCATCCAGCGCGCGGCCTGGCAACAAATTTACCGTCACTGATGCCGAAGGAGATTTTTGTTCACGAACAAATAAAGAGGGTTTTGGCATCGCCAGATGCACGCGCGCCCCTTTTACCGGGCCAATAGTTTCGATGGTACGGGAAAGCTCGCCTTCCAGCGCCCGCTGATAATTCACCTGTTCACTGAACTGGCTGATGCCAAATTTTTCCTGATCGAGCAGTTCAAATCCAACTGCACCGCCTTTAGGTAAGCCTTGCTGCGCCAGACGCAGACGCAGCTCGTGAACTTTATCGGCCGGAACTTCAATCGCGCCGCTGGCTTCGCTGAAGCGGTAAGGAATATTCATTTGCGTCAGTTGGCTGACGATTGCGCCACCATCCTGATCGGAAAGATTGCTGAATAACGTGCGGTAATCAGGGGCTTTTGCCCACAGAATTAACGCGACTATCACTGCCACCGCAGCGGAACCAGCAACAATCAGGGGAATTCTCGGATTCGCGCGCAGGCGATTGAGCCACTCAAGAGATTTTGTCTGGGCTGCGGTCGTATTCATCGCGCACCTCGCGGCAGATGATAGACGGCGGTATTGGCAAAGTGGAACAAGACGCACTCCCGGGTCAGCACACTCGAAAAATTAACGGCCTCATTATTTGTGGTTTTATTTTTTTCTATGCGCCAATTAACCCGTTTTTTTATCGTTATTTAACGCCTTTATCTTATTGACTTGCTGATAGGCTCTGCTACCAGAAACTATTTGGGAGATGAGTATGTCAGCCATACAAGGGATCGAAGGGGTTATCAGCCAGTTACAGGCCACGGCAATGAGTGCGCGTGTCCAGCAGCCACTGTCGCAACCCACAATCAGTTTTGCCGGACAGCTTCATGCCGCGCTCGATCGCATAAGCGATACGCAAACCGCCGCGCGCACGCAGGCAGAAAAATTCACCCTCGGCGAACCCGGCGTGGCGCTAAACGATGTGATGGCCGATATGCAAAAAGCGTCGGTTTCGATGCAAATGGGGATTCAGGTGCGTAATAAGCTGGTGGCAGCATACCAGGAAGTGATGTCCATGCAGGTGTAGGTTTTAACTTGTTGACTGTGCTTGTTTAATGACATCCGATCCCACAGCGTGGGGCATGGATGGGGCAAACGCACCCAATTTCTGATACCTGCTCCTGATTGTTTTCTGCCATCCACAACGCTTTGCACTGGATACAATCCAGACTCTCTTTTCCCGTGCTGCCGATCTTTTGTATTCCGCGTTTGAATGCGTGAAGGTAAAGTTCGTAAGTTAGCGATGGATTAGATAGTGAAAAGAAACGCGGCTGTCGGATTGGAGCCGCGGGACAAGGCCAAAAATTTTCCAAGAGTTGTTGAATTTCCCAGCTTTTTTGGAAGCGCATGTATCTTACTAATAACTAAAAAAGGTTTAAACCATAAAATTAATCGTATTTTCAGGTAACACTTACCGATATATCCCCACACTATTCAGACGGTTAAAGCAGCAAGTATTTAACGCGTAAACAGGGCGCGGGTTTGTCGCTCTCGCCAGCAGGTGTGATGTGGGGGGAAACCGTGTCACAGCCAGCTCCTGTCTGTTACTGACAGTCATTTTCAAGTACAGGAAAGTAATGACGGGGATAGCCCCGTCGTTCTCTGTTTACTTAATCTGGATGTTGACGCTGTATTTTTTAGCCTTGTTTTTACGAGCGTCATTGCGGGTTTGAAGCACCCTTAGCTCATATTTACCGGAAGCGGGAAGGATGTACTGACCGTTGTCATCAAGCTCGGGAGAGTATCTGGAGAGATCAACCGAATCGCTGATTCCGGGCCCAAAGAGGACAATATCAGCTCCCTCATTGGAGATGCTGACGTGCACCTTCTGGCCTTTTTGGGCATAGAAGTTATATGTGTCGTAATCGTATCCCTTTATCTCTCCTGAGTACTGCGCACTATTATGCCCCTTCCTGAACTCAACATTAACGTCCTTGCCAGCGGCAGAGGCCGTTGAGGTTAGCAGTGCAAAAAGAAAAATGGCTTTACTTACACCATTGATTTTCATGTGTGTTCTCCTCAGTCATGGAAAAACTACCGTTGTTATAATATAACAATTTTTGCCAGATATTTTCCATGAGCCTCCCGCCTGGAAGTTGCTATGGCGCGTGAGTGGTGTCAGGGAAGAGATAATCTGACAGATACCTGTACAAATAACGGATAACTGTCAGATCTGAGATGAGCTAATACACTTAAATTAAGGGTTTATTGTTTTCAACATCTTCAATATATAAGAGTGTATTATCGATGGAATAGTAACGACGTTTATTATCATTAACGTCAGTAACCCACCGGAAAACACCCGCATTCGCGAGCGTTATACAATATTCCCGAAAAGTAGACTTTCTGGAAATGTGAGTCCGGGCTGCTTTTATTACTTGCTCAGGGTTCTTAGTGGCACTGACTTTTAATAGATTTCTGCTTCCTCTTATTAACAACACCTTGTCATCGTGTGTGACGATCCTAATGTTATCTGTAGCAAGATAGTAAATGTAATGCGCAATATGATGACGTTTTAACTCTGTGTAAAACCAGGAAAAGTTTAGCTCCGTTCTCACTTGCTCAAACATCTTTTGGAAAATAGCAACCTGATCCATCAGAGGGAATAATCTCTTGTTAGTTGTGAGAGTTTGTAGTTTGCATGATTGGTGCTATTCCTTCAATCAGATCCGATGACTTAATGCGGGTGACAAAGACGTACTAAATATAGGGTTATGATGCGTGTGTCTGGTTAGGTTTTGCTATTCGTTCTTCAGTATTGCACTCGCAAAATGTTATGTTATAACATCTAATGAATGTTGAAGCGGGAGGATAAACTGGATGATGGTTGTTAATAAATTGGCTTTTGCGCTGGGGTTACTATTGACTGGCAACTATGCACTTGCTCATGGGCATCATTCGCATGGGGCACCACTGACAGAAATAGAACAAAAAGCAGCAAAGGGTATTTTTGATGATGATAACGTGAAAGACAGGTCACTCACTGACTGGGATGGTATTTGGCAATCGGTATACCCCTTGCTTCAAAGTGGTGACCTTGATCCTGTTTTTGAAATGAAAGCAAAAAAAGAACCGGGTAAATCATTTGCGGATATTAAGTCCTATTATCAGCAGGGATATACGACGGATATTGACACTATCGGTATCGAAAATGGTGTTATGGAGTTCCACAGAGGGGGGGAGGTGACTTCCTGTAAATATAATTATAGTGGATTCAAGATATTGACATATAAATCAGGAAAGAAAGGTGTTCGTTATCTGTTTGAGTGCCGTGATCCTGCCAGTAAAGCACCTAAGTTTGTGCAGTTTAGCGATCATATTATTGCCCCCCGGAAATCCTCTCATTTCCATATATTTATGGGCAATACGTCACAACAGCAATTACTTGAAGAGATGGATAACTGGCCAACTTATTATTCTTATCAGTTACAGACGAAAGAAATTGTGGATGAGATGCTTCATCACTAGTTCATTTCAGGATTGCCATAAATCCTTGAGAATATTTGTCTGATATATCGCGTACTTTTCTCTGCCTCTACAGCAGAGCATTTGTAGCATAGACACTCCCGCTGCCTGAAACAGCGGGAGAAAAGATTACTTTTGAATCAAATAACGAATGGTCGGCCCGTCTTGCTGGATATCCAGTACGGTATAGCCGTGATTACGCGCATCCAGCGGAATATTGTTAATTGACTGCGGGCAATCGCTGACCACTTCGAGGATCTCGCCTTTCTTTAACTGCGGCATCGCCTCAAGAGTAGCGACCGCCGGATAAGGGCAGGGTTCGCCCACCATATCTAGACGGTAATCAGGAACGATATTTTTCATGCGATCTCCTTAGCAGTCTGCGGCGCCGCACGGCGGAAGAAGCGTTTCTCCCAGCCGATAACCAACATTAACGCAGCGAACAGCATCAAATATGTCACCAGCAGGCCACCCATTGGGCCAAAGGTTTTCAGCAGGTTGATTTTGTCCCAGTCGGTTGCCAGCGCCGGGGCGAAATCATCCCAGTAATAAGCCAGAATCGTCGAGCCGATAACGTTGCCCAGGCCAACCCACCAGTAGTGCACCTGGCCTTCCACCGCGCGGTACATCCAGCCAGTTTCACAGCCGCCTGCCAGAACAATACCAAAACCAAACAGTAACCCACCAATGACAGCGTTCGGACCTGCCCACATTATTTTCGGTTCTACGCCTAACTGTACATAACTGAAAATACCGATGGCACTCACCGCCATACCGATAATGATCGCTTTCGCCATATGGGTTCGTCCGGTGATCCACATATCGCGGAACGCCGAGGTAAAGCAGATTTGCGCGCGTTCAATCAGTAAGCCAAAGCCGACGCCAAATAGCATAGCCAACCCCAGCTTCGGTTGATTCATTGCTGTCAGCAGCGCCCAGCCCAGCATACCGAAAAATACCAACATACCGAGGCGGAAGCGACGCCGTGCCTGATCCGGTTTTTGTGTTAGCGGTGATGCGGCAGAGACTTTCTGCATTTTTACCGGGATGCGGAACATCGGCAGTAGGGTAAAGCGCGCACCAAACCATGAGCCGATGGCGGTGGCGATAGCAAAGAACCAGGCGTGCAACGAGAACTGCGGAATACCAGTGAAGAACGCAGCAAGGTTACAGCCCATCGCCAGACGTGCGCCGAAACCGGCGATAATACCGCCAATAATGGCCTGCATAATGCGGATACGGCTGCGCGGCATACGTAATTTAACGTTGTTAGCCCACAGAGCAGCGGCAAAACAGCCGCCAAACATACCCAGAATCATCATTCCGTCGATGCGGGTTAATGGCGATCCTTCCAGATGGATTATTTTAAAATAACCCCACTCTTCAGCATGGACGCCAAACAGTTGCAGGAGCTGACCGCCCCAGCGGGTAAATTCGCCCGTAACTGCCCAAAAGGTGCCGGTGATGCCAAAATAATAAGTGGAGAGAATACCCGCCGCGATGACTGCGGGGATGGGGGCCCAGAATTTAATCAACCAGGCTTGCTTGAATTGCTGCCATGACATGTATGTAGCCTCTGAACTCAGAAGGTTTGTAACAAGAGCTGCGAATCATACACCATGTAAATTTATTTTCGGGTCAATAATTCACAAAAATAATGGTTAGATCAAATTTCACCTTGGGTCTGGAAAGGCTGGCAGCATCAAGGCATTAATGCCACAATCCTCTTTTCTTCTCATGCAGGATGAATGATGAAAAAACTCGCAATTGCAGGCGCACTTATGCTGCTGGCTGGCTGTGCCGAAGTTGAAAATTATAACAATGTTGTGAAAGCACCCGCGCCAGAGTGGCTGGCGGGCTATTGGCAGACCAAAGGGCCACAACGTGCTCTGGTCAGCCCTGAAGCGATAGGTAGCCTGATTGTTACTAAAGAGGGTGATACGCTGGATTGTCGTCAGTGGCAGCGGGTGATTGCTTTACCGGGTAAGTTGACGCTGATATCGGATGATCTCACTAACGTTACGGTCAAACGTGAGCTATATGAAATTGAACGTGACGGTAACACCATCGAATATGACGGCATGACGATGGAACGCGTGAATCGACCGACGGCTGAATGTGCTGCCGTGCTGGAAAAAGCGCCGTTGCCGACGCCACTACCGTAATGAAATCCCCCTGGCGCTGGGGGATTTTTATGTCAAAAAAAGTGCCCGATGCGCAAGCTTATCGGGTCTGGAACTGTAGCGCCCCCGCAATAACGATGAGTGTATTTTCAGTGATCGGTTTTAAATCACCTCTTCGATAACCCACACACTGACGCTACCGCCGTTGCAAAAGAAGGTCGCTTCGCCATTTTCATCGGTTACTACGCTCTCTTGTCGATTACCCAGAAAGTCGCGCCAGGTTTTATTGCCGTAATTCTCCCCCAGATTAATGGTTTTTTCGCCATCGTCGCCGTTTGACATGACCACCACGCAGCCAGGATATTCGTCAGTACCGCTGCGACTAAACGCAATACAGTTCGGATGGTCGAAAAATAACGTCTGTACTCCGTGGGCGAAACGCTGGCGGGCGAGAATCAACTCATCAAGCTGTTCGATTATCGGCATATCTATGGGATAAGTTTGTCCGTCACCGCCGACATCTTCGTAATGAGCACCGTACAAATCAGGGTAGAACACGGAAGGGACGCCATTTTCCCGCAGCAAAATCAGGGCATAAGCCAGCGGTTTAAACCACGGTTCAACCGGCGCTTCAAGGGCTTGTAACGGTTGGGTGTCGTGATTGGCGACCAGCGTAACAGCATGGAAAGGATCGGCTTCCACCAGCGTACCGGTGAAAATCTGCGTCATGTCGTAGTCGCGCCCCATGCGTGATGCTTCGTGAAATTTCATCTGTAGCGGCGCATCAAACAGCATGGTTTTGCCTTCAACTTGATCAATATACGTTTGCAGCTTATCAACTTCGCGCGACCAGTATTCCGCCACAATAAATAGCGGCTTTGGCGCGACTTCCTGCACGTGTTCGATCCACTCTTTATAAAACCAGGCCGGAATATGTTTTACTGCGTCGAGACGAAAACCGTCGCATTGCGTTTGCTCCATCACCCAGCGCGCCCAGTATTTGAGCTCTTCCGTAACGGCATGGTTGCGAAAATCGATATTTTCACCCATCAGATAGTCAAAATTACCAAGCTCATCATCAACCTGGTCGTTCCAGCCTTCGCCGGTGTAGTCGTTGACGATTTTAAAGATACCGTCTTCGTTTGGGTTTTCGATATGGTCGATACCGCTAAAACATTTGAAATCCCAGATAAACTGCGAGTATTGCCCGCCACGAGCGGGAAAGGTGTAACGCGTCCAGCCTTCGCACTCAATGATTTCATCATCAATTTGCGTGCGATCGTCAGCATTGACGCGCTGTACGCGAATGGCTTCTTTTTCATCTGCGCCCATTTTGTGGTTGACGACCACGTCCAGCAGTACCGCAATGTCATTGCGTTTGAGTGCATCAATGGCGGCCAGCAGTTGTACTTTATCGCCATATTTGGTGGGGATGCTGCCTTTTTGATCAAACTCGCCTAAATCAAATAAATCGTAGGAGTCGTAGCCGACCGAATACCCGCCCGATGCGCCTTTATAGGCTGGTGGCAGCCAGATCATATTGATACCAATATCATTAAAACCGTCGGCGCGCTCGGCCAGTTCAGGCCAGAGCTTGCCGCCTTCCGGGTAATACCAGTGAAAACATTGCAACAGCGTGGGATTACGCATTCTTCGACTCCACTCAAGGGGAACATTAGAAGCGTAGCCGTAATCGGATTATTCGCGAGCCATCATCTTTTTAAGCGTCAAAAGAGGTTTTCCTGCGGCGCCAGCACGTAGCCCCCCTGATCACCGTAGGCGCTTAACACAGATTTTTGCATTGATGACTGACCGACCAGTTTCGCCAGTTCATCCATCCGAATCTGCAATAACTGTTTTACTTTGTTTTCGTTTTCCAGAACGAGGCGCAGCAGCGGTCTGAGTTGCTCCTGTATCATGGCAGAGGGTTCCGTTTCTTCCGTTAGGTGTGCGATCTTTTGCACCGCATTGACATATTCCATTTCGCTGGCGATGAGTTCATTCCATCGTCCTTCTGTCGCCAGGCGTAACATGAGTTGGCTTTTTTCGACGAGTTGTTGCCAGGCAAAATACAAGTGCGGTGCGTGGTTCATCAGACAGGATCCTGAATCAAAGAAGGGGAGAGTAAAGACTCTTTCCAGGCATCGGCAAGGTTGCGCATCAACGTTTCCACTTCTTCGACTGCGGAGACATCGTTGCGTAAATTGGCTTGCAGTAAACGCCTGATCATATAGCTATACAGGGCTATCAAATTCTGGGTTAATTCGTCCTGGCTTTCTTCGTCAAGACCGATCCTCAGCCCGTTATCAATAATGCTGATCGCTTTTGACAAAGAGACGCCTTTTCCTTCCTGATTGTTGTCCTGCATAAACAGGCGCGCTCTTACCAGTGCGCTCAACACGCCGTCAAACAGCATGGTGACCAATTGTTGTTGGCTGGCGCTCATTACGGCGCTTTCGACGCCAATTTGGGCATAGGCCTGGGTGCCTTTTGCGCTGTACATAGTCTCTCCTGAAGATTATTTCGAGCTGCTATTTGAGGTATCGAACTGCTGTGTCAGATAGCTACTGGTGGAGTTCAGCGAGTTCATTAACACATCTAATTGGGTAAACTGGGCTTTATAGCGCGCCATTAAGGTATCGATACGTTCACTGGCTGCGTTGTACTGATCAGTCAAATTGTTCAGCGTTTTGCTGACGCCATCTTTTGCTGCCTGGATTATCCCGGTGGAGGAGAGCCAACTGGTCAGATTGCTGCTAATGCCGGTGGTTACCCCTGTACTTTTACCGTCACCAATAAACATTTCACCGACGCCAGCGGCATCTTTCTTCAGCGCCGTTTGCAGCTTGTCGGTCGCGATTTCCAGCTTGCCGGTACTGGCATCGCTGGTAATGCCAATCTGTGCCAGCGTTTTATAGTTTGAACTGCTGTGGGTATTGGCGAGCAAGGTTTTAAGCTGAGTCTGGATGGTACGCAGTGTGGAGTCGCCGAGTAATGCGCCATTGCTGGAGTCCTGACTTTCTGCGCCGGCATCGACGGCGGTGTATTTGGTTAAGCTGCTGAACGTATCCTGCAATGTGTTATAGGCATCCACCCACGCTTTAACCGCATTTTCAGCTTTTGATGTGTCTTTACTGATGGTCAGTGTCTGATTACCAGTGGTGACGTCATTCAGGTTGAGGGTGATATCTTCCAGTGCGTCGCTGATAGTGTTACTGCTGTTTTCAATCTCAACGTTATTGACCGTCAGTTTGGCGTTTTGCGCGGTGACGCTTTCAATCATGCCATTGCTGCTATCACCTGAAGTTCCGTTGTAACCCATAAAACTTTCCAGGGCGCTGTCGCCGCTGACGCTAAGTTTCATCGCGTTATCGCTGCCCGTATCGTTAGCGGTGATGGACAGACGATACTCGCCGTTACCTACATTGATGATACTGGCGCTGACGCCAGCTTTGGCGTTGTTAATGGCATCGCGAATACCGGAAAGTGACGAGTTAGCCGCGCTGATATCAATCGTGACCGGATCTTTACCGCCGCCTTGCTGGATGGTCAGTACGCTATCGCTGGTGGCGATGGCGGCTTTACTGTCTTTTTGACTGTTTTTGGTGGTCAGCGTCTGTGCCTGCGCCAGTTGGCTGACGCTAATGGTGTATTTCCCGGCAATCGCGCTGCCCGTGGTGGTGGCGCTGAAAGCCGATGAACTACTGGTGGTTGAGGTGGCGGTAAATAAATCGGCTTTATTCAGTGCTGTGTTGGCTGTCTGGAAACTCTCCAGTGCGCTTTTCAGCGTCCCGTAGGCGCTCAGTTTTGCGGTGTAAGAGCTTTGCTGTTTTGATATCGGCGTCAGGGTAGATTTTTCTGCCGCCTCCAGACTGTCGAGGATGCTGCTTAAGTCCAGCCCCGACCCAACCCCAAGCGTTGAAATACTAGCCATATTGATTCCTTAATCATGCGACATGTAGAACGAATACCGGGGTTATCGGCGTAAGCGGGGCAAAGTTTACGATTTATTTTTTGGCTTAATGACACGAACAGCAACGAGGAAGGGGAGTATTTCGACCGCTAGAAAAAAATTCTAAAGGTTGTGAGAGACCAGACGATAACAGGGTTGACGGCGACGAAGCCGAAGGGTGGAAGCCCGATACTTAAACCGTAGAGCTAAAAAACAGGAATAAAAATTATGGCACAAGTCATTAACACCAACAGCCTCTCGCTGATCACTCAGAACAACATCAACAAAAATCAGTCTGCGCTGTCGACTTCTATCGAGCGCCTCTCTTCTGGTCTGCGTATTAACAGCGCGAAAGATGACGCCGCAGGTCAGGCGATTGCTAACCGCTTTACCTCTAACATTAAAGGCCTGACTCAGGCCGCGCGTAACGCCAACGACGGTATTTCTCTGGCGCAGACCGCAGAAGGCGCACTGTCTGAAATCAACAACAACTTGCAACGTGTGCGTGAGTTGACCGTTCAGGCGACGACCGGCACTAACTCTGATTCTGACCTGTCTTCTATTCAGGACGAAATCAAATCCCGTCTGGATGAAATTGACCGTGTTTCCGGTCAGACCCAGTTCAACGGCGTGAACGTGCTGGCGAAAAATGGTTCCATGAAGATTCAGGTTGGCGCGAATGATGGGCAGACCATCTCTATCGACTTGCAGAAAATTGATTCTTCCACGCTGGGATTGAATGGTTTCTCCGTTTCGGGTCAGTCGCTGAATGTTAGCAGTTCTATTACTCAAATTACGGGTGATGCAGGAACGGAACCCGTTGGTGTTGATTTCACGGCTGTTGCGAAAGATCTGACTACTGCGACAGGCAAAACAGTCGATGTTTCTAGCCTGACGTTACACAATACACTGGATGCGAAAGGGGCTGCCACTGCACAGTTCGTCGTTCAATCCGGCAGTGATTTCTACTCCGCGTCGATTAATCATGCAGACGGTAAAGTCACGTTGAATAAAGCCGATGTCGAATACAAAGACACCGATAATGGACTAACGACTGCTGCTACTCAGAAAGATCAACTGATTAAAGTTGCCGCCGACTCTAAAGGCGCGGCTGCGGGATATGTAACATTCCAGGGTAAAAACTACGCTACAACGGTTGCAACGGCGCTTGATGACGACACTGCAGCAACAGCCACAGGGAACAAGGTTGTTGTTGAATTATCTACAGCAACTCCGACTGCACAGTTCTCAGGGGCTTCTTCTGCTGATCCACTGGCACTTTTAGACAAAGCGATTGCTTCTGTTGACAAATTCCGCTCCTCCCTCGGTGCCGTTCAAAACCGTCTGGATTCTGCGGTCACTAACCTGAACAACACCACCACCAATCTGTCTGAAGCGCAGTCCCGTATTCAGGACGCCGACTATGCGACCGAAGTGTCTAACATGTCGAAAGCGCAGATCATCCAGCAGGCGGGTAACTCTGTGCTGTCTAAGGCTAACCAGGTGCCGCAACAAGTTCTGTCTCTGCTGCAGGGTTAATCGTCGTAATATAACGACAGCAAACGCCAAATTGCCTGATGCGCTGCGCTTATCATGCCTAAAAGGTGAATCGCAATTAATAAATTTGCATATTCGCGTAGGTCGGATAAGGCGTTTACGCCGCATCCGGCAAGATGAGGCGGACGTTGTCAGCTATCTTAACCCCGCTCCGGCGGGGTTATTCTGCTCGTTATTTACCGATTACCCTAAATAACCCCTTATTTCACCCATTAATCGTCCGATTAAAAAACCTGCAGAAACGGATAATTATGCCGATTATTTATATAACGCAGGGCTGTTTATCGTGAAATCACTCTATACCGCTGAAGGTGTAATGGATAAACATTCGCTGTGGCAGCGTTATATCCCGCTGGTGCGTCACGAAGCATTGCGCCTGCAGGTTCGACTGCCCGCGAGTGTAGAACTTGACGATCTGCTACAGGCAGGCGGCATTGGATTACTTAATGCTGTTGAACGTTATGATGCCCTGCAAGGAACGGCATTTACAACTTACGCAGTGCAGCGTATCCGTGGTGCTATGCTGGATGAACTTCGCAGCCGTGACTGGGTGCCGCGCAGCGTGCGACGCAATGCACGTGAAGTGGCGCAGGCAATAGGGCAACTGGAGCAGGAGCTTGGCCGCAATGCCACAGAAACTGAAGTGGCAGAACGTTTAGGGATTGAAATCGCCGACTATCGACAAATGTTGCTTGATACGAATAACAGCCAACTTTTCTCCTATGATGAGTGGCGCGAAGAGCACGGTGATAGCATTGAACTGGTTACTGACGATCATCAGCGGGATAACCCATTGCAGCAATTACTGGACGGTAATTTGCGTCAGCGGGTGATGGAAGCCATCGAAATGTTACCGGAGCGCGAACAGTTGGTATTAACGCTCTATTACCAGGAAGAGCTTAATCTCAAAGAGATTGGCGCAGTGCTGGAAGTCGGTGAATCTCGGGTCAGTCAGTTACATAGCCAGGCTATTAAACGGTTACGCACCAAACTGGGTAAGTTATAACTTAGGTAAATGCCGCACATTAATTTTGAATACCAGGAGTTCTTAATAATGGTGCAGCACCAGAAAAGGCGGCCATTAAGCCGCTATCTTAAAGACTTTAAACATAGCCAGACTCATTGCGCATATTGCCGTAAATTACTCGATCGTATTACTCTCGTGCGCGATGGCAAGATAGTGAATAAAATAGCGATATCTCGCCTTGATACGCTGCTTGATGAAAATGGCTGGTTTGAGGAACAAAAATCATGGGCGGCATTATGCCGTTTCTGCGGCGATTTACATTGCAAAACCCAGAGTGATTTTTTTGATATTATCGGCTTTAAACAGTTTCTCTTTGATCATACTGAAATGAGCCCCGGCACTGTGCGCGAATATGTGGTACGTCTACGTCGTTTGGGTAATTATTTAAGCGAACACGATATTTCCTCCGACCTGCTGCAGGATGGTTTTCTTGATGAAAACCTGGCTCCCTGGCTGCCCACCACCAGCACCAATAATTATCGCATCGCATTACGTAAGTACCAGTGCTACCAGATGCAAACCCGTGGTGACCTTACGCAGAAATCCCCCAGCCTGTCAGCTTCTGATATATATTAAATAAGAATAAGATGTAGCAGAGTTGTTTTTGTGTCTTCGAACAATGGCTCTACACTGCAAACCAACATAACAACATTCGGGGTGAATATGAAATTAGTACATCTGGGACGTCAGGCGCTGATGGGGGTTATGGCCGTGGCGCTGGTTGCGGGTATGAGCGTGAAAAGTTTTGCCGACGAAGGTCTGCTCAATAAAGTGAAAGAGCGGGGCACTTTGCTGGTAGGACTGGAAGGGACTTACCCGCCGTTTAGCTTTCAGGGCGATGACGGTAAATTGACCGGTTTTGAGGTGGAATTTGCGCAACAACTGGCAAAACATCTGGGCGTGGAAGCCGCATTAAAACCGACAAAGTGGGACGGTATGCTGGCGTCACTGGATTCTAAGCGCATCGATGTGGTGATTAATCAGGTCACCATCTCTGATGAACGTAAGAAAAAATACGATTTCTCTACCCCGTACACCATTTCCGGTATTCAGGCGCTGGTGAAAAAAGGTAATGAAGGCACCATTAAAACCGCCGACGATTTGAAAGGTAAAAAAGTTGGCGTTGGTCTGGGGACTAACTATGAAGAGTGGCTGCGGCAGAATGTTCAGGGTGTTGATGTGCGTACCTATGATGATGATCCGACCAAATATCAGGATCTGCGCGTAGGTCGTATTGATGCCATCCTGGTTGATCGTCTGGCTGCGCTGGATTTGGTGAAAAAAACCAATGATACGCTGGCAGTAACCGGCGAAGCCTTCTCCCGCCAGGAGTCAGGTGTGGCGCTGCGTAAAGGTAACGAAGACCTGCTGAAAGCGGTTAACGATGCCATTGCAGAAATGCAAAAAGACGGCACTCTACAAGCTCTTTCCGAAAAATGGTTTGGTGCTGATGTGACCAAATAATCGCATAATGACTAGTCCTGATTTAAGTTGACAGTTTTCTGTCTGTAAAACGCCTGATGAACTCCATCGGGCGTTTTGTATTTCCGTGCCAGGTGTGGTCGCTAATGGTTATAAATTGTCACGGATTTTTTTACCATTTCCCAGGTCTACGTCAGGTTTGTAGGACGCGAGAGTAAAACTCATTTTTCAGGATCTCATTTATTCGTTCAGCCAGCGCATTCTGGTAGCAATCATAACCATTGGTCATTGAACAGGTTATCCCGTTTCCCTCATTCACTGACTGATAAAGAGCTGAACAGTATTACTGACCACTACACTACCCGGTTCAGAATGTATACTTCACACCCAGCATGGCAGAGGCGTCACTGTATCCCTTGTCACCGAGCTGTACACCCACATTGCCCCACAGGTTCAGATGGTCATTTATCTGTCCCTCAACACCGGTTTTTACTTCTCCGATATTGCTGGCACCGTCCTGATGTACCGTCACACCGTTCATACGGGTGCCAAAATCACGGGTGTTGTGCAGCCAGTTCACCTCAACGAACGGACAGAACTCATGGGATTTGCTGTCGCCCATTCTGTTGTGCCCCTTAATCCAGGTTTTCACGCCCAGACGGGTACGGAGGTTACCGTCACCGGTGCTTTCAACATGGGTACCATTGAGTTCGCGGTGCTCATCAGCTTTTACGCCCATCCAGATAACCTGAGCCTGAGGCTGGACATACCATTCGTTCAGACTGCCATGGCTGCCGGTAAACTCACCGGTTTTCCAGACATAACCGGTTTCCAGTGAGGCTGTCAGACCTTTTGATTTCCAGGATTCCCCCGGCAGTCCGTCACCTTTCACATCGTTATCGAACCAACTGTACTGTGCCCAGCTATCCAGATAAGCCCCGCTATGTGTCTCATCATTAGCATACCAGGTGGCATACAGACCTGTGTTGTATCCTTTCACACTGCCTTTTGAACTGTATCCGGTACGTACAGAATCTGTATTGTTATGGTCATTACCGTAACCAGCCATAACCCCCAGATGCCAGCGGTCAGAGCTGTTCCGGCTCCACTGAGCCAGGTCACCGCCCATCTGCAGGACGTAACGGTTACCCTGTGTTTTCAGTTGGCCTGTACCGTCACGCCAGCGGTTGTGTCCCCCTTCATGGTGCATCCACATGCTGGTTTCTTTCTGCTCACCGGTAATCACATCGGTGTAATGCATCGGCCCCTGGCGTTCATAAAGACGGGATACGAACATGGTGTTTGCTGCAGCAATGTTCGCTGTGTAGGAGCCAGCTTCCGGACGCAGGTCGTTGTCATGACCACCCGGAGCAGGTTCAGGGGCAGAGGGTTGCATTGCTTTCAGAGCGCGCAGCAGGAACGGAGTGTTTTTACCACTGGTCAGATACCAGTTATCACGGTTGCTTCCCTGACCACGTCCCAGCGTGTAGTCATAAGCCCCGGCGGCAATACGCCCGGCCTGAATAAATGCAGCACTGTCAGCATTTCCGTCGACATGAATCAACTCAATACCGTTCAGTGTCTGTGCTCCGGTACCACCTGCATTTATAACAACCACTCGGGTCTGACTGGAAGCATTGCCTTTAATAATCAGTTTGTCTGTTGCGGAGCTGTCATTCCCCAGAGCGGTGTTCATGAGCAGTAAGCCATTATTACCGGTATAGTTACCTCCGATCGTCAGTACATTACCCGGAGCATCGGCTCTCAGGTCAAGAGTACCGCTGTTGGTTACGTTCCCGGCGACACCACCAGAGCCAGAGAGTGTCCCCTGCTGAGCGATGGTGACCTGGCTGTTAGCAAGCATGACAGGTGCATCAGCCTTGCCCAGAATCAGTGTGCCGGCAGTGTTAACCGAGCCTGCTCCCAGTCCGTCAGTAGTAAGCACCTTCACCATTGCCTTTTCTGCGATAGTGGTGGTGGCATTCAGGGCGCGGGTGGAACCAGTAATAGCGAACACGCCACCGCTGATGTTCAGGGAGCCAGAGCCGATGAGGGTGCCTGCAGACAGGCCTCCACCTGTGAGGGTCAGATTACCGCTATTAATGTTCAGTATGGAACCTGCTGCGCTGTTCAGTTTACCTGCGATCTGGCTGTGACCGTTTATATCCAGCATGGTGTCAGCTGCCAGGCGAATCTCGCTGGTCTGTCCCAGAGCACTGTTGCTGTTCATGCGGACATTGCCGCCACGGATGTCTGTTACACCCGTGTAAGTGTTTTGGGAGGACAGAATCAGTGTTCCTTCGCCGGCTTTGGTCAGCGTTTTTCCATCCCAGCCATGAGATAACTGAGCAGCATTGTTATCTGCAAGCCGTACCTTCAGCTCTAACACCGCGCCATTTCTCAGATCAAACGTGCCATATCCATTTCCTGAGGGGTCATTCCGGCTTTGTTGAATAAATCGAACTTTTGCTGAGTTGAAGGATCAGATCACGTATCTTCCCGACAACGCAGACCGTTC